>JAAZLM010000114.1 GCA_012799315.1 Clostridiales bacterium
CATTTTAACGGCAGGGCCCCGTACACGGCTAATACACCCTATTCGGGCGGTTCACCTGTCTGCTCAAGGGTGATTTAATCATACTGACTTCACGCTGTTTCACACCAAACAACAGCTCTCTTTGCATCCGTCGATACTTTAGTCCCTATCAAAGCATTTCTAATATTAATAACATAATATACTAAAGATTCTATTTTGTCAACACCTTTTTTGAAAAAAGTTGCAAATAATTTTATTTTAAGATATAATTTAAGCTGGTTAATTGATTTATTGTTATGTAAAATAACTATTTGAGATAGAAGGAGAAGTTAAAAATGGTAATTGCAGTAGTTGGATTAGGTCTAATCGGCGGCTCTTTTTGTAAGGCATTGAAGCAATACACTAATCACACTGTTCTCGGTGTAGAAGTCGATGAACTTACTCGACAGAATGCGCTATCTTCAGGATCGGTGGATAGAATTATTGAGCCGCATGAGCTAGTGGGAGCGGATTTATCCATCATATGCCTCTATCCTCAGCAAACTATCGACTTCATTCTTGATAATGCTGATAATTTCGCCCCGAAGTCCATTGTAATTGATGTTTGCGGCGTGAAAGAAAGCATCCAAGATGAAGTATATCCCCCACTTAAAGAGAGGGGCGTCACATTCATTGGAGCGCACCCAATGGCGGGGCGGGAATTCTCCGGATTTGAATATGCTACTGCCGATTTATTCGCTAACGCAAGCTTTGTAATGACGCCGCATGAAGATACTCCAGTTCATGCCGTTTTCGTTGTGTCAATGCTTGCCGAACAGCTAAAGTTTAGTAAAGTCGTGAAATCCACTCCTGAGGAACATGATAAGATCATCGCATTCACATCGCAACTTGCCCATATAGTATCGAATGCTTATGTAAAAAGCCCGTCGCTTGAATTGCAAAAAGGCTTCAGCGCTGGCAGCTTCCAAGACTTGACACGTGTTGCGCGATTGAATGAATATATGTGGAGCAGTCTTTTTACATTGAATAAGAGCGCTCTACTGTTTGAGCTTGATACGATAATTGAAAAGCTCGGCGAATATAAAGAGGCACTTGAAAAAGACGATATCGATACATTGCGCCATCTTCTTAAAGAAGGGCGAATCCTAAAGGAAAAGAGTCTAATCGAATAGCTTATTGTATTTTATTGATATCAATTTACATAATAGACTTTAAAGTGGTTTGATTTGTTAAATTTAAGTCAATGACAGTGGTGTTAGTTTGTTGTATAATTGTAATGTTGATTTACTGAAACTAGATAATTAGAGTATTTTGTAGAATTTGGGAGGGCTGAGTCGATGTTCGGATACATTCGCCCATTTAAACCCGAGATGAAAATGCGAGAATATGATGTATATAAGGCAATTTACTGCGGTCTATGCAAGGAGCTTGGCAAGTCATTCGGATTCATGTCACGAATGACGTTGAGTTATGACTTTGTATTCCTTGCGCTTATACATATGGCAGTGAATAATGATTTCGCCCATCTTGAGAAGTCACGGTGCATTGCACATCCTATGAAGAAATCGCCAATGGCAATTACTAATGAGGCAATGTCCTACACCGCCTCATGTGCTGTGATTTCAATTTATTACAAACTAAAAGATAATTTAGCAGACGATCGCTTTATCGAACGCATTCCATCGGCGGGGATGCTCCCCTTTTCCTATGGCGCTTTTAAGCGGGCTAGTAAGGACTACCCCGACTTATCTAAAGATGTTAAAGATTATGTCGATGCGCAGCGAAATATTGAACTGCAGAATTGCACTAGCATTGATAAGAGCGCTGAGCCAACTGCATTGATCATGGCGAAAATTGCGCATGGCGTGAGCGATGATCCTAAGATTCAAGATGTGCTAAGCCGGTTCGGCTATTTGCTTGGCAGGTGGACATACCTAATTGATGCGCTCGACGATGTTAAGGAAGACTTTAAGGCGAAGTCGTACAACCCATTCCTAGCCAGTATGGGAATTGATATTCTCGATGATGAGGCATTATGCCACATATTCGATGTTGCTAAGGGAAGTATAAATATGACCGCATCGGAACTTGCAGGTTGCTATGCGGATTTAGACGTTATAAATTACCGACCCATCCTAGATAATATAGTATATCTTGGTCTAACACATTCGTTAAACAATATTCTTAATAAACATAATAAAAATACTAGAACGGAGGAAACCAATGAACGACCCATATAAAATACTGGGAGTTAGCCCCAATGCATCGGAGGAAGAGATCAAATCAGCATACCGTCAATTGGCTAAGGAGTATCACCCCGACAACTATCACGCTAGTCCTTTGGACGATCTTGCGAAGGAGCGAATGCAGGAGATAAATGATGCGTACGACAGCATCATGAATATGCGACGTAGTGGCGACAATGCGCAATATCAACAGTCGGGACAAAGTTATGGATATTCGGAATTCGCCGATATTCGTAGATTTATTCAAGAAAATCGGCTTGAAGAGTCCGACGAATTGCTAAGCGGCATACCGCAAGACAGGCGCAGTGCCGAATGGCATTTTCTCAAGGGGAGTATTTGCTATAAAAGAGGCTGGTTGAACGATGCATTCATGCATTTTACGCAGGCAAATAAGATGGATCCCACCAACCCCGAATATAGCGCTGCATATAAGCAGATTCTTTGGCAGCGTCAGGGGAATATGCGTGGCAACCCATATAAGGGATATAATCGTGGCGGCAACAAAAGCGATTGTAGCGGTTGCGATATCTGTTCAGCACTGATTTGTGCGGATTGCTGCTGCGAATGTATGGGCGGCGATTTAATTGCTTGTTGCTAATCTACACATCATTCTAGTAGTGGGGAGTGATAATTCTGAAAAATATTAGCTATAAAGTCGCTCTAGGCGGTGTATTGAGTGCTATTTCTGTATTCACAATGATGTTAACAGGCATTATACCGCTCGGCGTCTATGTTTTTCCCGCTATTGCTGGATTAACTTTAGTGTTAATAGTAATTGAAGTTAATGCTCGATGGGCATTATTATGCTATATTGCCGTATCAATATTATCACTTTTAGTGACACCCGATATTGAGGCAAAGCTAATGTTTATTTTCTTTCTAGGATACTACCCAATTGTCAAGGCTTATCTTGAACAAATTAGATACCGAATAGTTGAATGGGCGCTTAAATTCATTCTATTCAATATCAGCGTGATTTTGGCATATTTGCTAATTATACATGTATTCGGTCTTAATGAAATTCTTGATGAATTCGGTGAATTCGGCAAATATGGCGCATGGATAATGCTCGGTGCTGGCAATCTAGTATTCGTGCTATACGACATCACTATTTCTAGGCTGGTAATGTCATATTTACATTGGCTGCGTCCACGTGTTTTAAGGCGATTTAGATAGTTAAAGCGATGGGATTATCCCATCGCTTTTATTCTTTATCGCTTGTGCGGAATCTTTTCATTAATTTATCATTGAACATAATTCCTACAACACCAATTGCGCCTGTAACGAGGAAAATTACAATACTTAAAATGAAATTCCCCCTACCTAGAGTTGCACCGACAAGTACGGATGATGCAACAGAAGGCAATCTTGACAATGTAGCAATTATAAAGAAACGTGATGCTTTTATTTTAGTTAGCGATACAACATATATTAGAATATCTTTCGGTGTGCCCGGTATTAGGAACAGGATGAATGTGAGTAGTTCTAGCTTCCTTTCATCGTTCAGTATGCGGAACTTATTTAATTTCTCCTCACCGAAAAACGTATTCACGAATGGCTTCCCCAATAATTTGACTAAATAGAAAACTGATATAGTGCCGATTAGGATTCCGATTATACTTGCGGCAAGTCCGCCCCACATTCCATAGAGGATGCCAGCGACAATTTCAATCGGCTCCCCCGGTATGAAGGCAATTACTATCTGGAGAATTTGAATACCAATAAAGACAAGTATTCCCCAAAAACCAAAAGAATCAATTCTTTCTTTTAGTGCCTCCCTCCCCTCCTGCGTGAGAAGATCTTTTATTTGAGGGATTAGGGCAATTGTGACGCCAATCATTATAACCACTATTGCTAATAGAAGAATTAATCTTATGGTATCATTTCTTTTTTTATCACCATTTTTATTTTTCGTATTCATTTCTATCTCCATTCATCTGCTACAATTGCTAAAACTAAAGCGTAATCTATATCAAATTAATTATATACTAAAAAAATTTTTTATGCAATATTCGTTTAACCTATTGACAAACTAAAACATATATTATATTATATACTTATATTAGGTCAAAATGCGTTGATAGGGAATAAAGCTATATCGTATTTTCAGAGAGCTATCGCATGGTGAAAGATAGCAATTCGATGCAGTCATAACTCACCCTTGAGCAGACAAATGAAAGTTTC
>JAAZLM010000115.1 GCA_012799315.1 Clostridiales bacterium
AACCTCACCATCACGAATAATGGCAATAATGCTTATCCCTTCATTCTGGCGAAGGCCAAGGCTGTCCAAGCTCTTGCCCAACCAATGCGGCTGAGGTTTCATTTCGATAATATCATATTTATCGGAGCGGTGGATATGTTCCATTAAGTCATTAGAGATTAGTGCGTGGGCAACACGTTCGCCCATCTCTTTTTCTGGAAGAATCGCTCTATCTACTCCAATGGATTCTAGAATCTGCTTTTGACGGAGGCCATTCGCCTTTGCTAGAACATAACCTGCTCCCATTTCCTTGACGATAGTAGCAGTAATAGCCGCCGCTTCAAAATCATTGCCGAAAGCAATAATCACAACATCAAAGTTCCCGATGCCGATTTTCTCTAGAGTAGTCTTTTCAGATGCGTCGGCTAAATATGCATAGGTTGAATATGCAGATGCCTCTTGCACGATATGTTCATCAGTGTCGCAGCATAGGACATTCAGCCCATTATCGTATAGACTTTTTGCGATGCTGCTGCCGAACTTCCCCAGCCCTAGAACGGCAAATTGAGTGTTGCCGTCAATATGAATTTTACCGACCTTTTCAACTTTCATTGTTAATAATTCTTCCTTTCAAAACATTATCCTATCATTACATCTTCTTCTGGATACCCGATAACATCATCGGGCGCATGAATATTATGCGGTAATGAAATTATCAATGTGATCGGGCCGAGCCGCCCTATGAACATACATATCATCAATACAAATTTGCTCAACGTTGATAGATTCGGTGTTATACCCGTGCTTATTCCAACAGTGCCCAATGCTGACGAAACTTCAAAAAATAGATCTGATATGCTGTAATGGTAGGCACTGTCAACTTCAATGATTGAAAGGGCGGCAACTCCCGCAAACCATAAAAACAGCATTAGCACAATAATTGTTAGTGCTTTTTGCAAGAAGGAGAATGGGACGGTTCTATCAAATACAATGATCTTTTTGCGGTTCTTCAGTATCGACCACACACTGCAAAAAACGATCGCTATTGTGACGGTCTTTATACCGCCTGCTGTACCGCCGGGAGAACCCCCAATTATCATGAGCATACTAGAAAAGAGTTTGGACACTTCAGTCAATCCGCCTTGGGCGATGGTAGTAAATCCGGCTGTGCGCAGTGTTACTGATTGGAATGCTGCTGCCAGGATCTTTTGCGGTAGGGGCATATTCCCCAATGTCCGTGGATTGCTGAATTCCGTAGCTAAAAAGAATAGTGCGCCGATCAGCAATAATACCCCCGTCATAATCAGGGCAAGCTTGGCATGGAGGGAAAAACGTGGTCTTTGATTAATCTTCCTAGATAATATGGATCTTACTTTACCGATAATTTCTTTCCATACCGTGAAGCCGATTCCGCCGATAATTATAAGCATCATTATTACAATATTTATGCCTAAATTGCCCGCATACGGTATTAGGCTTTCATCACCGATGACGTCGAATCCTGCATTGCAGAATGCTGAAATCGAATGAAAAATACCGTAGAAAACTGCCTTGTACCATATAATCCCGTTCTTCAAAAAGGTCAAGATCAAAAGCACCGCACCAGCAAATTCGCATATTAATGTGCCTTTAATAACCATCATAACCATGCGAACCATGCCGCCGAGCGACGAATTATTAAAAGTCGCCTGAATGGCTAGGCGGCTCTTCAGCGAGATCTTCTTCCCGATGTTTACCATAAAGAATGTAAATATCGTTATTATACTCAATCCGCCGATTTGTATTAGGAGTAGTATTATCAGCTTGCCGAATAGGCTCCAAGCTGTTGCTGTCGTTTGCGTTACTAATCCTGTTACACATACTGCCGAAACCGACGTGAAGAAAGCATCTATTGCTGTTATATCAACATTGTTTGAATGGGAGATCGGCAGGGAAAGCATTATTCCCCCGAAAATGATGATCAACAAGAAACTCAGGACGATAATTTGGGCTGGAGATAATCTTTTATTCACGCTTTTTAGAAAGCGTGATGTGTATGACTCATTTATTTGACGTTCCATATTCGCACCTTTTGTTTATTATAGTTTTATATTAAATTCCCAAGGCATAGATATTTATCACAACCTTAAAGAAGCCGGTTGCGGAAATCTATACGGTAATAAATCTAACCTAAATATATCCGTATAATTATCTATTTCGCTAATCGGCAAATCGAATACTGCGGTATCTTTAAAGTGCATAAAGGCAAGTTTTAGATATCTTCGCAAAACCAAAATAGGTGGAAACTCATCTTTATTCGTATACCAAACAAGTAAATCGTTCT
>JAAZLM010000008.1 GCA_012799315.1 Clostridiales bacterium
ACTATTATAATATGCACATTAACGGCACTATCAATTCTTCTTACGGGCGTTGTCGACTGTGGGGCACAGGGATCGGCACTTGTGATCGAAGCATTCAAAACCTGTTTTGGCGGATATGGAGTTCATTTCATCTCGATCTCCATCACCTTTTTCGGATTCGCTACCCTTGTCGGGTGGTCATTCTATGGCGAAAGCTGCACGAAATATCTTTTCGGTGGAAAAGGGGCAAAGCAATATAAATACATCTATGTTGTCGTCGCCATAATTGGCGCTATCACTAGCCTTGATTTCGTATGGGGGATATCGGATACATTCAATGCCTTAATGGCATTGCCCAATTTAATCGCCATTCTTCTTCTATCTTCAACTGTGGTAAAAATTACACGCAACTATAATCAGCGATATTTCGGTGGCAAAGAAGGCATAAAGCCAATGCTATCCGCACACACTAAAATTCAAGCGGAGCAAGAAAGTCGCCCACCTGAATAATCTTTCCTCTTATTAGTTTAGCAACTTTTCACTCTGCTTGCAAGTATTTTCCCATTGTTCGTAAATTAAAACAACTTTACTAGTGATATAGGAGCAATTTAAAAATGAAGCGTCTATGCATTCTACTTGTTTTCACGCTACTTCTTACTTCATCAACAAAAACGTCCTACGATGAACAGGCTCGCAAGAATTTACTGTCGGGAACTATTCGCATTGCCGGTTCGACTTCAATGGAAAAGCTAACAAAAGCGCTCGGCGGTGCATTCACATCAATTCATCCCAATGTCAATATTGATGTTCAGCTTGGCGGATCAAGTTCTGGAATTGCTCAGACTCTGTCCGGCATCGTCGACATTGGTAATACTAGTCGCCAATTAAATGCTAGTGAGTCGGGGCTGCACCAAACAACAATTGCAATTGATGCAATTGCTGTTATCACCAATAAGATAAATCCTGTCACGGGGCTCGGTATCGATGATTTGCACGATATATTTACCGGGAAATATAATAACTGGCGCTATCTTTGTGATGCGAATTTCCCGATTCTGCCCATCGGCAGGGAGAATGGATCGGGAACACGCAGCAGCTTCGAATCCGTTGTCTTGGGTGGCCAGTCCCGCCCTTTATACGGTAGGGAACTCGGTGAGGCGGGATCGATTATTTCAGCAGTCGCCAATTATAACGGCGGGATCGGATATGTGTCGCTCGCCTTTATTGATGAATCTGTGCGAATTTTGCCGATTGAAGGCAACTTACCTAATGAAAAGACAATACACGATGGCGATTACCCACTGCAATCACCTTGCATTATGGTCACTCGCAAGGGGGAAAGTCGCCCTCTAGTAGAATCCTTCCTAGATTTTGTCCTAAGTCGGGAGGGACAAGATCAAGTGAGGGAGTGCGGTTTCATACCGATTTCATAATACAATCCGTATAAAGTAGTGGCTATAATACAATTCGTATGTGGGGGAATGTGCATTGACAACAATATCTTCATATATTGACGGGGGAGGGCGCAATGCTAATTCGATTTACATAAAAGATAAGAAGCCGATCCTTGAATTCCTCGTTGAATTGTTATTCGCAATATGTGCGCTGATCGCTGTTCTTGCAGTTGCTCTAATCACTATCTATATAATTTCATCGGGTGTGCCGATTTTTAAAGTTATCGGCGCTAGATCATTCCTGCTCGGTGCAAAATGGGATCCTGCT
>JAAZLM010000116.1 GCA_012799315.1 Clostridiales bacterium
AACATCATGGCGGAAAGGTGGGGGGTATATTGCTTGATTTAGCCTGCGGTACTGGAAGCATGAGCATTGAGCTAGAACATTTAGGATATGATGTAATCGGGGTTGACTCATCGCCGAATATGCTAACGGTTGCATCTTCTAAAAAAAGTGAAGGAAGCAACATCATATATCTATGCCAAGATATGCGTCAGCTTGATCTTTTCGGCGGTGTAGATATTACAATTTGCGCCTTAGACGGATTCAATCATATCGTTGATGAGAACGATTTAGCAAGAGTATTCAAGAGGATAAATATGTTCACGAATCCCGATGGGTTGTTAATTTTCGATGTGAATACAATTCATAAACACCGAAACATACTCGGAAACAACACATTTGTGCTGGACTATGATGAAGTATATTGTGTTTGGAATAATTCCTATAATGAAGAGGATAATACAGTAGACATTAATCTTGATATATTCGAATATATGGACGGATGTTATTACCGACACGAAGAAAGTTTTAAAGAAAGAGCATATTCGGAGGAATTGCTTGATAGAATGCTCAAAGATGCTGGATTTAGATTAGAATCTAAATATGATTTAGACTTATTTGGGCCAGCACATGAAGGCAGTGAAAAAATAGTATATGTAGTAAGGAAAGAGAGATGAAGTAATATGGGTAAAATTGTAAGAACCTTATCCACGGATGGATCGGTATTAGCTATTGGGATTGACACTACCGATGTTGTTGCTAGAGCGGAGCAGATTCACAAAACGTCCGCCGTTGTAACTGCCGCCTTAGGCCGTATGTTAACCGCAGCATCTATGATGGGTTCTATGCTTAAAGGCGATAAAGACACACTAACATTAAGAATCAACGGTAATGGAGCGACGGGCACTGTCGCCGCAGTAAGTGATAGCAGGGGTAATGTAAAAGGCTATGCGGTAAACAGCGTTGTTGAAATCCCGTTAAATAACAAGGGCAAGCTCGATGTAGGTGGAGCGGTGGGCAAGGATGGATTACTAACTGTAATTAAAGATCTAGGCTTAAAAGAACCCTATGTAGGACAAGTGCCGATTGTATCGGGCGAAATAGCCGAGGACATAACAAGTTACTATGCAGTTAGCGAGCAAATACCGACAGTATGCAGTTTAGGCGTGCTAGTTAATCCGGATCTAACCGTGCGAGCGGCGGGCGGATTTTTAGTGCAATTGCTTCCATTCGCTGATGAGTCGTATATAGACATAATTGAAAAGAACATAAAGACGATCCCGTCCGCAACTCAGATGCTTGATAGCGGTATGACACCGGAAGAAATAGCATTTAAGGCACTTGAGGGAATAGAGTCCAATGTTCTAGATAGTTGGGATATTGCATATAAATGTGACTGTAATAAGGAGCGAGTTGAAAAGGCACTCATTAGCATCGGCGCAGAAGAATTGGAAGATATGGCGTGTCAACCAGAAGATACTAAAGTTGAATGTCATTTCTGCGACAACAAATACAGTTTTACACCGAAACAGATTAAAAAACTGTTGAAATCGGCGAAGTCTTAAATATTTGCTTGAAATCGAGATTATCGGTTGACAAAGTAGGCATTATCATGTATAATAAATAAGCATCCTAAGTCGGGATGCGCATTTGGGAGCATAGCTCAGCTGGGAGAGCACCTGCCTTACAAGCAGGGGGTCATAGGTTCGAGCCCTATTGCTCCCACCA
>JAAZLM010000117.1 GCA_012799315.1 Clostridiales bacterium
ATTATAGAACTTGATAAGCGTGCAGAAGAGAAAATAGCTGAAGCACATGAAATCAGCAATAGGCTATTAGCCGAGGCTAAAGAGGAAGAAGCAAATATCGAAAAACGCACAAAAGAGCGGATTTCCCGCCGCATTTCCAAAACTGAAAAAATGGAAGCAGAATATCTTGATGAACAAATTGCTTTAATAGAACAAAAAAAGCAAAATGATATTAAGCGTTTAGACGAGAAATTTAATGAAAGTAAATCAAAATGGGAGCAAGAAATAATCGATAGTATTATAGGAGTGGGCTCCAATGCTTGAAAATTTATCAACTAAGGCGATCGTAACTAAAGCAAGAACCATGTATGGCAGGAGACTGAAGAAGAGGGATTACGATGAACTCCTAAGAAGGACAACTGTTAGTGAGGTTGCTGCGTATTTAAAGAATTTTTCTAGATACTCTACGATATTATCATCATATAATGAAAACACGATTCATAGAGGACAGCTTGAAAACCTAATACGTCGTGAAGAATTCGAGATGTATACACGACTGTGTAATTTCGAGCATTTGCACGGGCAGAATCAATTCTATGATTATATACTCAGACGTATGGAGATCGAGCAGATTCTCTATTGCATAATGCTGCTCAATGCCAATAGGAGCGAGGAATACATCACATCGTTGCCAAGCTTCTTAATCAATCGAGCGAGTTTTGATTTAATCGAACTTGCAAAGGTGCAGAATTATAGCGAATTGCTCAATGTCCTTTCTAGCACACCATATGCAAAAGTTTTAAAGGAATTTGAGAGGCCGGGGAATGAGTTGATCGACTACACGACTTGTGAAGTTGCACTATATGCGTATTACTATGATCAACTTCTAAAGAGCGTGCAAAAAGGATTCTATGGCAAGGTGAGAAAGCAGCTTGACAGCTGTATTCGAATGTCTATCGATCTTGCTAATATCACAAGAGTATATAGGTTTAGAATTTTATTCGATGAAGACGAGGAATATATAAAAGAACGATTGATCCCCTTTAGCGGTAGCTTAAGACCGAAAAAACTAGATATGTTAATCTCCACGGATAATATAGATGATTTTTTCAAGCATTTTTCCAATATAAGCTATTCAAAGAAACATGATATAAAAAAGAATGATTTTATCGAACGAGAAACACACCGAGTGATTTTCGACACATTCAAGAAATTAATTGTTTTTTCGACGGATGCGCCGATTGTATTTTATTCGCTATTTAAGATATTCGATATTGAAGTTGAGAATTTAACTAATATTATAGAGGGAATAAGATACGAGATCCCACCGGATGAGATAGAGAGGTTGCTTATTTATTAGATGGAACAATATATTGATTATCAAACATGACTTGAAAATACTAGAGAAAGGAGGATTTTCATCTTAAAAATGATGAAAATCGAAGGGAGTAAAATATGGCTATAGAAAAAATGTCATTAGTCAGCATCACAGGTAATCTTAACGATCTTGATATGGTGCTCAATCATTGCATTGAAAGTGAATGCTTCCATATAGACGTTGCTGCGAATTCGCACGGTGTCCCGAGGGGATTCCGAGTCCTAGATGAGGAAAATCCCTATTCACCAATACTCAAGAAGATAACTGATTTAGCATCGAAGATGTCGAGGAAGTTAAAGTATGCTGATTATAGCAAACTTGATATCTACATGGCGGACGAACTTGAAAAATATGTTGATAGTCTTGATAAAAAGGCTGCAAAATTGAGCGCTCGCCGCACAGAACTTACAGAATCAATTGCAAATTACGAACAAGCGCTCCAGCAGATAATTCATGTTGACGGTT
The DNA here is from genome assembly GCA_012799315.1 of Clostridiales bacterium. Classification (GTDB taxonomy): domain Bacteria; phylum Bacillota; class Clostridia; order Oscillospirales; family Ruminococcaceae; genus JAAZLM01. The sequence goes on from JAAZLM010000117.1 coordinate 1,823, forward strand.
TAGATGTAAATTTTGAAGATATATTCTCATGTAAACACGTTAAAGTAAGATTTGGAAGATTGCCAAAGGACAATTTGCCTAAGTTATCGTACTATGATAAAAATACTTTTTTCTTCTTCCCATTTAGCACGGAGGACGATTATCATTGGGGGTTCTATTTCGCACCCCAGACAAAGGTAGCAGTAATAGACGATATATTTGATTCGCTATATTTTGAGAGGGTTCGCCTTCCCGATTATGTAAATGGTACTGCGGACGAAGCAATAGCCCACCTCAACAATACGATAGCTCAGGAAAAGACCGAGCTAGCTAAAGTTAAGAAAAAGATCAAGAAATTATCACGTAAAAACGCATCGAAGTTAAACATGGTATATAGCAAATTGAAGTTCAACAACGATACATTCGAAATGAGGAAGCTTGTTTCAGTTGCGAATGATAAATTCTACATGGTCGGATTTGTACCGAAGCGCCATGCGGATTGGTTCATTAAAAAAATTGATGATATTGAAAACATATCAGCTACCGAGATGCCGCATGATACCGACTCAAGACTTGAACCACCTGTAAAGCTAGTAAACAATAAAGTTGTAAAGCCGTTCGAGCAATTAGTAGGGATGTACGGATTGCCAAAATACGGCGGAGTGGATCCGACAACATTTGTCGCAATTGCGTACACACTACTCTTTGGAATAATGTTCGGTGACGTGGGACAGGGATTAGTCGTATTTCTAATAGGTTTATTTCTAGACAAGGTTAGGAAAATGCAATTCGGAAAGATCCTAGAAAGAATCGGACTATCGGCAACATTTTTCGGATTTGTGTACGGATCTGTATTCGGATTTGAAGAACTGTTAGATCCGCTATTCGGATCATCGCCAGTTAAGAATATCCTACCGTTAGATGTATTCGAAAAAGCGAACTTCCTACTTATTTCAGCGATTGGTGTAGGAGTGATTCTAATAACAATATCAATTCTAATTAATATAATTCTTAGTCTGAAGAAAAAAGATTATGAAGATGCGCTATTTAGCAATAATGGAGTTGCGGGACTTGTGTTTTACGTTTCTCTTATAACGGCACTTGCATTGAGATTTTTGATGGGTATAAATATTTTGAATCCTATCTTTATAATCGTATTCCTAATCGTGCCAGTATTAATGATGTTCTTTAGACAACCACTAGGTAAGATTTGCAAAAAGCGCAAAGACCTAAAGCCTGAGGGCGGTATCGGTGGATTCATAGCAGAGAACTTCTTCGAGTTATTTGAATATCTGCTCAGTTACGCAACGAATACCATGTCATTCCTCAGGGTCGGCGGATTTATATTGAGCCACGCTGGTATGATGTTAGTTGTTTTTGCATTGGCAGAATCTGTTTCCCCAGTTGCGAAGCCAATTGTAATAATAATTGGTAACTTATTTGTAATGGGGCTTGAGGGCTTAATTGTAGGCATTCAAGTTTTAAGATTACAGTATTATGAGATTTTCAGTCGCTTTTTTGGCGGAGGTGGAAAGGCATTTAAGCCTATCGCCGTCAGTTATGAAATAAAAGAATAATAATTATTTTTGGAGGCTAATATTATGTCGATTTTTTTACTACCATTGATTGCAGTAGTGATGATATCACTACCACTTTACCCAGTTTTCAGGAAGCGTGTTACAGGAAAAAAAGCAAAGAATGCTATCATATTTAATCTTTGCGCATTTTTTGGCGTTATGCTTATCACGATGATAATTCCACTCGGTGGACTTGTCGGTGCTGAAGGCGCAGCGCAAGCAGCATCTACTTCAAGCGGTGCAGGACTTGCATATATTGCGGCGGCAGTTGCAACAGGGCTATCTTCTCTAGCCGCAGGAATTGCGGTTGCGGCAGCAGCGCCAGCGGCAATTGGGGCAGTAAGTGAGAATGACGATGCATTCGTTAAATCGCTAATTTTCGTTGCATTGGGCGAAGGTTGTGCTATTTACGGATTGCTAATATCAATCATGATTTTAGGTAAGGTATAAAATAGGAGTTGAGCCTATGCGGTTTTTTTTAATCAGTGATAATGTTGATACTTTAACGGGCATGCGTCTAGCAGGTATCGAAGGTGTAATTGTGCATGAAGCTGATGAAGTTAATGCTGCACTTGATAAGGCGGTAGCTGATGAGAATATTGCCATTATCCTGATGACGCAAAAACTAATTGAGATA
>JAAZLM010000118.1 GCA_012799315.1 Clostridiales bacterium
AATGGAGATATTAACAAAGGACGGAGTAAGGAAGAGAACGCAAAAAAGATAGTGAAAGGATGATTTCATGTCAAGAAGAACAGGACTGGGCAAAGGTCTTGAGGCACTATTTGACGATAATAGCACGGACAATTCCCGTTCATCGCAGATTATTCGGCTATCGGATATTGAGCCGAATAAGGGGCAACCACGACAGGAATTCGATAAAGAGGCATTGTCGACACTAGCCGATTCGATTAAGCAACATGGATTGTTACAGCCCCTTGTAGTGCGACCGCTTCCAAGTGGTGCATACCAGATTGTAGCGGGAGAAAGGCGCTGGCGAGCTTGTAGAATGCTCGGTATTGACGAAGTGCCCGTATTTATAAAGGAATTGACCGACTCACAGACGATGCAAATCGCTCTAATAGAGAATTTGCAGCGTGAAAACCTCAACCCCCTTGAGGAGGCGCAAGGATTCCGTGAACTAATGGACAACTATTCAATGACGCAGGAAGATGTAGCGAAAACAATAGGCAGATCAAGATCGGCAGTGGCGAATTCGCTGCGGTTACTAACATTGCCAAGTGGTGCAATGCGCCTCCTCAAAGGTGGGGAAATTACTGCCGGCCATGCAAAGGCGCTACTTTCCATAACTGATGAAAGCTTAGTCGATGATATTGCAGAGCGAGCGGCAAAGGGCGAATTGACGGTGCGTGATATCGAAAAGATAGCATCTAAACATCGTAGGAATGGTAAGCAGAAGAAGGACATCCCCCCTACCCCCTTGCCGGATAGCTTTTATAAGGAGATGGAGATAGGGCTGATGGATGCACTGGGAAAACGTGTGAAAGTTTCCATGGGTAAAGCAAAGGGCAGTTTAGAGATAGAATTCACTACCAAAGAGGAATTGTCCGACCTAGCAAGATTGCTAACAGGGCAGGATTAGGTGAATAAGATTGTTCCACGTGGAACAATAACAATAAGTAATGATTGAAAGGACAATATTTATGTTAGATATAAGGTATATTAGAAAGAATACCGATCAAGTTAAGGAAAGACTATCCGTGAGGGATACGGGTCTTGCTGCGATAGTTGATGATCTGATTTCCGTCGATGCCTTGAGGAGAGAGGCGGCGGTAAAAGCCGAATCGATGAAGGCGGAGCAGAATAAGGTTAGCAAGGAGATACCGAAGATAAAAAAAGAGGGCGGAAATGTTGATGACATCATGGCGAAGATGAAGGAATTATCCGCTGAAATTAAGCAATGGGAGAAAAGAGTCGCCGACTTTGACGAACATCAGAGGAATTTGCTACTTGAATTGCCCAACCTCCCGAATGAGAGCGTGCCGATCGGCACGAGCGATAAAGATAATATTGAGGTGCGCAGGAGTGGCGAGCCGACGAAATTCAACTTCGAGCCTAAGCCGCATTGGGAATTGGGTGCGGATCTTGGCATATTAGACCCCGAGGCGGCGGCAAAGGTAACAGGATCCCGCTTTCATTTCTATAAATGTCTGGGCGCAAGGCTGGAAAGAGCTGTGATAAACTTCTTCCTAGATACGCACACGGAACACGGATATACCGAGGTATTGCCGCCGTTCATCGTCAATCGTGATTCGATGACGGGCACGGGGCAATTGCCAAAGTTCGAGGAAGATGCATTCAAACTTGAGGGTACGGAATTCTTCCTCATACCAACTGCGGAAGTGCCCGTTACGAACCTTTACCGCAATCAGATCCTATCGGGAGCGGATCTGCCGATTAAATACTGTGCATATTCCGCTTGTTTTAGATCCGAAGCAGGCAGTGCAGGCAGGGATCAACGTGGTCTAATAAGGCAGCACCAATTCAATAAAGTTGAGTTAGTCAAATTCGCAAGGCCGGAGGATTCCTATGAGGAATTGGAGCAGCTAACAAATGATGCCGAGCGAATGCTAAAGTTGCTAGGACTGCCATATAGAGTAGTTAACTTGTGCGGTGGCGATCTTGGATTCTCAAGTGCGAAAACATATGATATTGAGGTATATATGCCGTCATATGATAGGTATGTTGAGATTTCAAGCTGTTCGAACTTCGAGGATTATCAAGCTAGACGGGCAAAAATCCGATATAAGGACAATATCAAGGACAAGGCGGAGTTTGTGCATACATTGAATGGATCGGGGCTGGCTGTCGGGCGGACTGTCGCCGCAATACTAGAGAATTATCAGAATGAAGATGGTAGCATTAATGTTCCGGATGTGCTCATTCCTTATATGGGATGCGACATTATCAAGTAGATATAAATTAGCTCAATGTTATAATGGGAAAGGTAATTAAATGCAACAATATAGAAAAGATGGAT
>JAAZLM010000119.1 GCA_012799315.1 Clostridiales bacterium
GGATATCGCCAAGCGATATAATACATCGGTTGAGGCTATTATGGAAGAAAACGAGCTTGAGGGCGAAGTTTTAGAGCAAAGAGGAATGCTATTAATACCGATTGTAGGGTAATAATTATTTAGGAGGCTTTGAAAACATGGAGAATAGCAGTATATACCTTGACATTGCAAAGCGTACCGAAGGAAATATCTACATCGGTATCGTAGGACCAGTCAGAACAGGGAAATCAACTTTTATTAAGAAGTTCATGGAAACATTGGTTATACCTAATATATCCAGCGACTTCCGAAAAGAGCGGGCGATAGATGAATTACCGCAATCGGCAGCAGGTAAAACGATCATGACAACTGAGCCGAAATTCATACCGGAGGAAGCAGTCGAAATAGCACTTGATGAAGGTGCTAAGATGAATGTTCGCATGATCGACTGTGTTGGGTATATCGTGCCGAGTTCGCTAGGATATATCGAGAATGAGCAGCCACGAATGGTAGTGACACCGTGGTTCGATAAAGAAGTACCATTCAATATGGCGGCAGAAGTAGGAACGCAAAAAGTGATCACAGAGCATTCGACAATTGGGCTAGTGATAACGACGGATGGAACAATAAGCGATATCCCACGTGAAGAATATGAAGAAGCGGAAGAACGGGTAATAGGGGAATTGCAAGCAATAGATAAGCCGTTTGTTGTACTCCTAAATTCGACAAATCCGGGCAGTGAGGAAACAGCAAAATTAGCACAGGAGCTAACCAATAAATATAATACACCAGTAATGCCGATCAACTGCCTTGAACTAACGGAAGATGACATTAAATCAGTCTTGCAAAAAATGTTGTTCGAATTCCCCGTTAAAGAAATTAACGTTAAGGCGCCAAGATGGATAACTTCACTTGAAAAGGGGCATTGGCTAAAGTCACAGATTTTCGACGCACTAAAATTATCCGCACACGATGTCAACCGAATTCGAGAGATTCGCAACATTGCATGCGATGTAAATGAATGCGAACACGTTGTCAAATGCGATATTGAACGCATCGATTTAGGTAAAGGCAGCGCTAATATTTGTATTGAAACAAAGCCGGAACTTTTCTATAAGATACTTGGCGAAACTACCGGACTTGACCTTTCAGATGAAAGCGACTTAATGCCGTGTATGATTGAACTAGCAAATATTAAACGTGAATATGAGAAGATACAGAGCGCATTGGAGGAAGTGAATGCGACAGGCTATGGAATTGTAATGCCATCAATGGAAGAACTCAGCCTTGAAGAACCTGAAATTGTTAAGCAAGGCGGTAAATACGGTGTCCGCTTAAAGGCATCGGCACCATCAATTCATATGCTGAAAGCCGACATCACAACGGAGGTAAATCCAATAGTCGGATCGGAAAGACAGTCGGAAGAACTTGTAATCTATCTCTTAAAAGAATTCGAGGAAAACCCGAAAAAGATATGGGAATCAAATATTTTTGGCAAGTCGCTGCATGAACTTGTTAACGAGGGTCTACATAATAAGCTATACAGAATGCCTACCGATGCTAGACTCAAATTACAAGAAACAATTGAGCGGATAATTAACGAAGGTTGTGGCGGTTTAATTTGCATAATCTTATAAATTCCTAATATTATTAAAGCCATCACTATTATAGTGGTGGCTTTTTTAATGGAGTGAAAGTAGAATCCCAAAGGGGGGCATAGAGCTTTATGAGCGAGATAACCAATAAGAAGCCAGCAACGGCGGGAAAATTGGCATCCGTGACAGTATGACAATGGTATAAAGTGTGGTATACTATATACAAAAAGTTTATGCGGAGGAAAAATGATTACATTATCAAATTTAAGTCTAAGCTTTGGCGGGACAACATTATTTTCAAAAGTGAATCTTAAATTCACGCCCGGCAATTGCTATGGAATAATAGGGGCGAATGGAGCGGGCAAATCGACCCTACTAAAAATACTATCGGGCGAACTTGAATCCTCAACGGGCGATGTCATTATCCCCGAGAATACACGAATGTCGGTCTTAAAGCAAGATCATTTTGCGTATGATGAATACACTGTTATAGATACGATTATGATGGGCAATGCCCGCCTCTATGAGGTAATGAAGCTAAAGGACGAGCTATATGCAAAAGAGGACTTCACAGATGAGGATGGCATATTAGCGTCGGAGCTTGAGGCTGAATTCGCCGAGATGAACGGTTGGGAGGCTGAAACTGAAGCATCAAGATTAATTCAAGGGCTAGGACTTGATATTGATTTACTATATGCGCAGATGAATTCGCTCAGCGGTAGTCAAAAGGTGAAAATCCTTCTTGCGCAAGCATTGTTTGGACAACCCGATATAATTCTTCTTGATGAGCCAACGAACAACATTGATGTTGATTCGATAACGTGGCTTGAAGAATTCTTATTCGATTATGATGGTACTGTTATTGTCGTATCACATGATAGGCATTTCCTCAATACTGTA
>JAAZLM010000120.1 GCA_012799315.1 Clostridiales bacterium
CAATTTATTCACCGCTTTTCTACTTTATATTTAATATTGTAACACATTGTTCAGTGCTGTGCAAGTAATTTCTTGTTAGTCATTAGTTTTCCTCTACTTAAGTATATGTGCGGAATTGGAACAAATAATATAACGAAATTATCATGCAAAGAGGGGGAAATATAAAAATGAATAAGTTCTTCTATCCTGCGTTGGGGGTGTTCGCTGGTGTATTCAATGGTCTTTTTGGCTCATCGGGCGGGATCGTCGCCGTCGAATTCCTTAAAAAGGGCGGCGCCGAACCAAAAAAGGCACACGCTACCTCAATCTCTATAATACTCGCCCTGAGCATCGTGAGTGCTGTAACATACCATCTTAAGGGGAATCTTGATATATCATCGGCACTACCCTACATCCCCGGCGGTCTAGTTGGAGCCATAGTCGGCTCCTTATTTCTTAAAAACATCCCGAATAATTTGCTCCGGCGGATATTCGGCGTTGTCATCATAATAGCCGCTTTACGAATGCTAATGAAGTAAGGAGGATGTAAATTGAGTCAAATTTTAATTGCTACCATTGTCGCATTTTTTACTGGGATATTCGCTTCATTAGGGCTCGGGGGCGGATTTATTCTCATTATTTATCTAACTGTTTTTACAAATATGAGCCAGATCGGTGCTCAGGGGATTAATCTAATTTTCTTCATACCGATAGCATTGTTATCAATAATTATGCATAATAGGAATAAGCTCATTGATTGGAATCATGTTCCGATATGTTGCATTTTCGGAGTTGCCGGCGCTATTCTAGGTACATTACTGGCACTGAAGCTAAATTCCAAAACATTGACTACTTTATTTGCTCTTTTATTAATTTATGTTGGATTGAAAGAAGTATTCCACCGTGACGGAAAAAAAGAAGAGATTAAGCCTCATGATTAGAATTCTTCTCTTTAAGATTCTTTCTGTAAGCAAGATAGCTCTCAAGAATAATTGTTGCTGCAACTGCATCAATTATCTCCTTGCGTTTTTTTCCCCGTGTATTTGTGATATTAAGAAAATTCGTTGCCGATACGGTAGTTTGTCGCTCGTCCCATAAATGCACGGGGATTTCTATCTTCTCTTCAAGCGATTTTGCGAATTCGGCACATTTCTGCGCACGTTCGCCCTCGCTCCCGTCCATATTTATCGGATGCCCTACAACTACTTCTTTAACGTCATATTCTTTTACTGCGTGGGCTACTTGCATTACGCAAGCATCGAAGTCTTTTTCATTTATTACACCGATTGGTGATGCCATAAATTCAAGCCTATCACATACTGCAAGTCCAGTCCGTGCATCGCCAAAATCAACTGCCATTATTTTCATAGCTATTCCTTTCATTATGCCTATCTTTTTTACTTCCACCATGACTGTTTAGCCATGGTTGAGAATTCTTCTTCTAAATGTCCTGAATCGTCTTTGAATACTATATTAGGATTTAATTGATCGTCGAATTCGACACAGCTGATAGCCGTGTTATCACTCCAACCCATTCTATCAAGATCCTCGATCGGGTAGCCACTCGCATAGCATAGAAAGTTGCGTATTGCACAACCATGCGAAACTATACCGATAGTTTTACCACGATTACCGTCCACTATCTTTGTGATAGTATCCCTCATTCGTGCATAGACTTCACGCATCGATTCGCCATCTTTTATATCGAATTCATAATGCTTTCCTTCCCACAATTTATATTCCTCGGGGAATAATCTTGGCAAGTCCTCCCACAATTCCCCTTCAAAGACTCCACCGTTAATCTCCTTAAGTCCCTCATGCGTATTTATGGGCAAATTGTGATAAGTATTAACTGCCTTAGCTGTTTCGATTGTTCTAATCAGTGGGCTCGAATATATAATATCGAACGGTATATCTTTGCACCGCTCCTTTAGATATTCAAGTTGCTTATATCCCTTTTCAGTCAGTTCTGAATCCGTATGCCCCTGAAAAAATCCGCCTATATTCCCAGCTGCTTCTGCGTGTCGTATAAGATAAACTGTTGTTTTCAAGTCTAGCCCCTCCATGGTTTAACCGTACCTACTATTTTGTCAATTGTCTTAATATCATTATCAATCATATACTTTTCTATTCCGTCTATTATCTCAATTGGTGCAAGAGGATTCGAAAATAATATTGCTCCCACCTGCACTGCACTTGCTCCTGCCATCATCATTTCAACCGCATCATCCCATGTTGCGATTCCACCCATGCCAACAACGGGGATTTTCACCGCATTAGCTACCTGCCATACCATCCTTAGTGCAATTGGGAATACTGCTGGCCCCGATAATCCGCCAACATTATTGCGTAAAATCGGTCGTCTAGTATTTATATCTATTCGCATTCCAAGCAATGTGTTAATCAGCGATATTGCATCCGCACCTTCTGCCTCTACTGATTTTGCAATCGATGTAATGTCTGTCACATTCGGTGATAATTTCACCATGAGCGGTTTGGTCGTTGCCCTGCGGACTGCTCTAGTAATTCCAGCTGCACCATCGCACGAAACTCCGAATGCTACCCCGCCCTCCTTGACATTTGGGCATGAGATATTGAGTTCTATCATATCTACAATTGTATTTTCAAGCCTTCTTACCGCCTCAACTGTTTCTTCAACTGTGCTACCTGCAATATTTGCAATTATGGCGGTGTCTTTATCTTTAAGATAGCTTAGTTCATGCTCAATGAAGTAATCAATCCCCGGATTCTGTAATCCGATAGAATTCAACACTCCCGACGGTGTTTCTGCAATTCTCGGCGGGGGATTCCCCTCCCTCGGATAAAGAGTTGTTCCCTTACACGATATGCCGCCTAGCCTCGATATTGGATAAAGGCTCTCATATTCCTTACCGAATCCATATACTCCCGATGCGGGAATCACGGGATTTTTAAAATGAACACCCGCTATATCTACACCCAAATTCGGCTTCATAGAATCACCTCATCACTTTCATAAACTGGGCCATCTTTACATACATGAGTGAGATGCTCTTCCCCGTCTTTGACAGTTCTACATGCACATCCAAGACAGGCGCCAACACCGCAGCCCATACGTTCCTCTAATGAAACCTGGCAGCGGATTCCATATTCTTTTGCAATATCAATCACTGCGGCAAGCATTGGACGTGGCCCGCAAGCATAGATGATATTCGGATTCTCCTGCTTTAGATATTCCTTGAGCGGTTCGGTGACGAATCCATGATGCCCAGTTGTGCCGTCCTCTGTACAAACCTGAACGGTTGAACCATTTTTAGCAAAATCATAGGATAGCATGACTTTATCAGCAGTGCGAAATCCAATAATAGCATGAGAATTCTCACCATAGATCCTAGATAGCTCAAGCATTGGCGGTGTTCCGACTCCACCACCGATTAAAATCGCTTTACTGCCCGATGCTAATATGTCGAATCCATTGCCGAGCGGTGCCATGATATCGATATCTTCACCGATTTCAATTTTAGCAATCTCTCTAGTTCCCTTACCTCTTATTTCAAATACAATGCGTATTTCACCGTCGCTTTTATAAATTTCACAAATTGAGATAGGGCGACGCAAGAAGAATCCATCAGCCTTTATATGTATGAATTGGCCGGCTGATGCGATATTTGCTACTTCAGGAGTGTGAATTCTCATATCGTAAATATCTTTTGCAATTTGCTTTTTATCCGTTACCTTAAATGCTCCACAAATATAGTTCATGTCTTATCCTTCCCACATATCTATTCATATTTAATGTGCTTTATCTGTTTTATTCTAATCCGTATGATGATGAGAATTGCAATAACACACCCAATTAGGAAGAATGGCGGGGATGTATTCCCCCCATTTACCGTACTTAGTATGTTAAAGAAGATATCGAACATCATAACAACGATTATAAGGCGAATTTCATTCAATAGGGCGATGATAATATCATAGAATTTCTGCGCATTATCTTCGCTCGCATCGAATTTTGATGCGAATATATTCGGGAAAAAACCGATTATTATAGATAGTAATGTTGCAGCTACTGAAATAATTATTGGCATGATTAAAATCTTCTTATTTGCGAATTGCAGCACGCATCCCGTATGATTTGTTAGTATTGGCACTTCTTTTGGCATCCCCTGCATCGTATTCACAAATACTACCAACAGCACGAATATAATGCCTATTGTCGCAATATCTACAACTAAATGCGCTAATTTATACTTGCGTCGTACTTCATATTTACCTATCTTCATATTACACCGCCAATCAATTTAAATCCTAGTAATATCGACTAACTCCACATCTTTGATAGTTTTATCCATGGCAAGGCAGTTAGCCAATGCATTCGCCGTATCAAGCGATGTTAGGCAGGCAATTGAGCGCTCTACAGTCTTTCTGCGAATTTTAACGCTATCGAGGGCTGGCTTCCTACCTGTTTCAGATGTTGAAATTACATAATCAATTTTGCCACTTTCAAGTAGGGTCATTGCATTCGGTTCATCATCGGCCAGCCTTTTTGCTAGGCTTGCTGCTATCATGTTGCGATTAAGTACCGACGCTGTTCCGCTTGTGGCATAGATGTCAAATCCCATTCTAGAGAATTTATCTGCAACCTCGATAATTTCCTTTTTATCGCTGTCACGAACGGAGATCAATACACCGCCGCTCTTTTTCATATTATATCCTGCAGCTACTAATCCCTTTAGCAATGCCTCATCAAATGTTTTTGCTATGCCCAGTGTCTCGCCCGTTGATTTCATTTCCGGCCCAAGATGAGTATCAACATCGTGGAGCTTTTCAAAGCTGAATACTGGCACTTTTACCGCAACAAAATCACCCTCGGGATAAAGCCCGCATTCGTACCCTTGATCGGCAAGGGAGTGCCCAAGCATCATTTTAGTTGCAATGTCGACCATTGGAACACCTGTTACCTTGCTAATATAGGGGACAGTCCTAGAAGAACGTGGATTTACTTCAATTACATATACCTCATCATTATAAACTACATATTGAATGTTTACAAGCCCGACCACGTCTAATGCCTTTGCCAATCTTTCAGTATAATCGACGATTACACCTTTAATCTTATCGCTTAAAGTCTGCGCTGGATATACCGATATAGAATCGCCGGAATGCACTCCCGCCCTCTCGATATGCTCCATTATGCCCGGAATTAAAAAATCCTTACCATCGCAAATAGCATCGACTTCAACCTCTGTACCCATGATGTATTTATCTATTAAAACGGGATTTTCCAGCTCAACTCTTGTTATGATATCCATATATTCAACAACGTCTTTATCGGCATGTGCAATTATCATGTTTTGTCCACCAAGCAC
>JAAZLM010000121.1 GCA_012799315.1 Clostridiales bacterium
GATCCGGCGAATGAAATTACCCTTGACGAAGCAAGAACTCATTCAAAGAGGGCGAAGCTCGGCGGTATTTGTGAGATAAAGCTAGAAACAAAGAAATTCGGCAGAATTGCCGCACAGAATGCAAAGCAAGTTATTAATCAGGGCATTAAAGAAGTAGAAAGAAATCTGCTAATTGAGCAGTATTCAACGATTGAGAATGAAGCAGTATCGGCGACAGTATTGAAAATAGAACCAAAGACCGGCAATATCACCCTAGACGTCGATAAAAATGAAGTTCCCCTATTTAGGAATGAACAAGTACCGGGTGAAGTTCTTACCGAGGGGCAAATTATCAAAGTATATGTAGCGGGAATACTAACATCGGATAGGCGCCCAATCTTGAAGGTTTCAAGAACGCATAAAGACCTAGTTAAGCGCTTATTTGAGCTTGAAGTACCTGAAATTTTCGACGGAACTGTTGAAGTGAAATCAATTTCAAGAGAGGCAGGATCCCGATCGAAAATTGCAGTATATAGCAAGGACGAAAACGTCGATCCCGTCGGCGCTTGCATCGGGCCTAAAGGTACGAGAGTCGCAAAAATCGTCGATGAGTTGGGCGGCGAAAAGATCGACATTATCAGATATAGCGAGAACCCGGCAGAATTCATCGCACAGGCATTAGCACCTGCCGATGTTGTAGATGTGACCATTGAAGATGAGGAAGTTAAGGCTTGTGTCGTGCTTGTTCCCGATCATCAATTATCACTTGCGATAGGTAATAAAGGGCAGAATGCAAAGCTTGCGGCGAGATTAACAGGGTATAAGATTGATATTAAGCCCGAGAGTGGATATTTCGGCGAGTAAGATATAAGAGGTGAGGATATGCATAAACGTAAAGTACCAATGAGGATGTGTATTGGCTGCAAAGAGATGAAGCCAAAGCGGGATCTTGTGCGTGTTGTGCATAATAAAGAGGGCGAGGTTTCCCTTGATTTAACGGGGAAAAAGGCTGGACGTGGCGCATATATTTGTGCTGATACATCCTGCCTTGACAAAGCGAGGAAGGCACATTTAATTGAAAAAGCATTCAAGCGTAGCATCCCGCAGACTGTCTATGACGAGATGGAAAAGGAGCTAAGCGGCGATGAGTAGAGCACTTGGATTAATAGGCATATGTAAAAAAGCAAACAAGCTTATTCAGGGATTCGACGTTGTTGTGGAATCCGCACAGAACGGCGAAGTTTCGGGAATATATCTTGCAAAAGATATCTCCCCCAAAACGCAGAAGGAAATTCTGTTTGCGTGTGCAGATACTAATATTCCAATAGTTTCGCTTGATATTACAATGGATGAATTAGGGCGAGTACTTGGTCGACGTGTCGGTGTAATCGGGATTACCGATTCCGGCCTTGCAAAGAAGCTAAATTCATTCGGCGATTCAATGAAATAAAGGCTATTGAACTATGTTCAGCGGGCTTTCATATAAAAATGGACTAATCGTAATCATTTAGGAGGATAAACTATTCATGAATTCAAAGTACAGAGTGCACGAGGTGGCAAAAGACTTAAATGTTTCGGGTAATGATATTATCGAATTACTAGCGAAATATTTTGACACACCTAAAAAGCACCAGACTGCATTAACTAAAGAGGAGCTTAATGTAATTTTTGAACATTATACGGGCAAAAATCAAGTTAAGGACTTCAACAGTTATTTTGCTACTGCTGCTAACAAAACAAAAAAAGAACAACCTAAGTCGGAGCCTAAGGCAGCTACTAAAGCTACCACAAAGCGAGGGCCGAAGGATGCTCCTGCCGCCAAAAAGGACGACAAGGCTGATAAAGTTGCGCCAAAATCAGAGGAGAAAAAGGCCGAACCAGCCAAAGAAAAGAAGCCGAAGCCTGTTAAAAAGGTGGACGAAAAGCCATCGGCTAAGCCCGTAGCACGGGATAAAAAGCCAGCTCCTACATCGAGCAAGCCAAAAACAAAGATTAAACTTCATCCTCCTAAAACCGAGCAAAAACAAAAAAGCGAACCTCAAATAAGAGGGGAGCAAGTTGTAAAGACGGTCGATACAAGGGGCTCATACGTTGAGTTGGATAAATATAATGATAAGTATGAGAAGATCGCCCCCGATGCTAAAAAACATAAGGGTGGCTATACTAGAAGACCTAAATCCACAAATCGCCAGCAAAATCGTGGTCGCAAACCGTTTTCAAACAAGCAAGAAACAGAACAGCAAAGACTCAATAGAATTCAGCTTGAACGTGCTAGGAAGCAGCAACTCAAGATCTTAATTCCTGATGAAATTGTTGTAAATGAGCTTGCGTCAAGGCTAAAGGTAACAGTAGCTGACGTGATTAAGAAATTAATGCCACTAGGTGTAATGGCGGGCATAAATGACTTGCTTGATTTTGAAACAGCGTCGCTAATCGCTATGGAATTCGGCGCAAAGGTAGAAAAAGAAGTTGTTGTAACAATTGAAGAACGTCTAATCGATACGACGGAGGATGACGACGATAACCTAGAGGGTAGAAGTCCTGTTGTAGTTGTAATGGGGCACGTTGACCATGGTAAGACATCGCTACTTGATAAAATCCGTGACGCAAGTGTCACATCGACCGAGGCGGGCGGAATCACACAGCACATTGGTGCATACCGTGTTAATGCCGCTGGAAGAGATCTAACATTCCTAGACACACCGGGGCATGAGGCATTCACATCAATGCGTGCTAGAGGCGCATCGATAACTGACATTGCTATTCTTGTAGTCGCAGCTGATGACGGCATTATGCCGCAGACGGTTGAAGCGATCAACCATGCAAAGGCGGCGGATGTGAGCATCGTTGTTGCGATTAATAAAATGGATAAGGAAACTGCCAATCCTGATAGGATAAAGCAAGAACTGACCGAACATGGATTAGTTATTGAGGAGTGGGGTGGCGACACAATTTGTGTGCCTGTATCCGCTCTTACAGGGCAGGGAATTGACGAATTGCTCGAAACAATAACGCTAATTGCCGATGTGAAAGAACTCAAGGCAAATCCGAACAGACGTGCTAAGGGTACAGTAATAGAAGCAAAGCTAGATAAGGGCAGGGGGCCTGTTGCGACTCTACTTGTGCAGAATGGTACATTGCATCAGGGCGATGTGTTAATTGCAGGTAGTGCTGTTGGCCGTGTACGTGTAATGACCGATGATAAAGGTAATGTTATCGAATCGGCTGGCCCGTCAGTACCGGTAGAAATTACAGGACTTGCAGAAGTGCCTAGTGCGGGCGATATATTTGATGCGGTCGAGGACGAAAGACTAGCTAGGGAGCTTGTCGATAAGCGCAAGCACGATGCTAAGGAAGAAGAATTCAACGCATATCAAAAGGTTACACTTGAGAATTTATTCAGCCATATCGAACAGGGTGAGGTTAAGGAATTGCCGCTCATTATAAAGGCGGACGTTCATGGTTCGGTGGAGGCGGTAAGACAATCGCTTGAGAAATTATCCAATGAGGAAGTGCGTGTTAGGGTAATTCACGGTGGAGTCGGCCCCGTATCTGAAAGTGATGTAATGCTTGCAGATGCATCAAATGCGATCATTGTCGGATTCAATGTGCGCTCTATCCCCGTTGCGGCGGAAATTGCAAAACGTAACGGAATTGACATTAGGCTATATAGAATTATCTATGATGCGATAGAAGAAATAACGACCGCAATGAAGGGAATGCTCGATCCTAAATACCGTGAGGTAATACTAGGAACGGTAGAAGTAAGAGAAGTATATAAGCTATCAAGCTCCGGCACAATTGCAGGATGCTATGTAACGGATGGCAAGGTAACTAGAAATAGCCAGATCCGTGTTGTGCGTGATGGAATTGTTGTAAGCGAAGATAAAATTGATTCGCTGCGCCGATTCAAGGATGATGTAAAGGAAGTCGCACAAGGATATGAATGCGGAATCGGGCTTGAGAAATTCCACGATATAAAAGAAAAAGATGTTTTTGAGGCATTTATCATGGAAGAATACAGAGACTAGAATTATAGGTTAGAACCTACCACATAAAAAAGGAGGGGCATGAATGAGCTCACATAAAATTTTAAGATTATCTCAGGATATCAGGCATGAAATCAGCGGGATAATTATGCACGAATTAAAAGATCCTAGAATAACGGGGATGCTCAGCGTCACACGTACAGAAGTATCCGGCGATATGTCCTATTGCAAGGTATATATTAGCAGTATGGACGGAATCGAAAGTGCGAAAACCGCCATTGAAGGGCTTGAAAGTGCTAAGGGCTATATAAAACGTCAACTAGCATCGAGGCTAAAAATGAGAAAATGCCCCGACTTGATATTCATTGCCGATGATTCAATAGAATATTCAGCAGGTATCAATAAGCTACTCAAAGATATAGAGAAGTAGAAGGAGCAAATTTCATTTTATAGAAATGGTGATATAATGACAGTTAATTTAAAAGAGGCGGCAGAATTCCTACTAGAGAATGATAATTACTATATCTTGACCCATATCAATCCGGATGGGGACACTCTCGGTGCAGGATTCGCCCTTGCCGATGCTCTTAGGAGTATGGGCAAGAATGCCAATGTGCTATGTTCGGATGAATTGCCGCTGAGATACCTATTCCTATTTGATAAATACAAGGATCAGGACTTTGATGCAAGGACAATTGTGTCCGTCGACATTGCCGATCTTCAACTACTCGGCGATGAACTAAGCATATATAAGGATAGAATTGATCTATGTATCGATCACCATATTTCAAATTCGTTGTACGCTAAGAGGACATTCCTCGATGGGGACGCATCGGCAACTTGTGAAATGATGTATAACCTCATTGTAGAGATGGGTGTGCCGATTAACAAGACGATTGCAAAATGCCTTTACACAGGCATATCAACCGATACGGGGTGTTTTAAATACGGCAACACAACGGCAGCTGCACATATAATTGCCGGTGAATTAATTTCATACGGGATTGATTTTGCGATCATTAATCACATGATGTTCGACCTTAAAACTCGCAGTAGATTAAAGGCGGAGCAAATACTTATTTCAAATATGGAATTTCATTTTGACGATATGTGTGCATTAATCACCATTACAAAAGATTTGATTAAAGAAACTCA
>JAAZLM010000122.1 GCA_012799315.1 Clostridiales bacterium
CACAAGCGAATGCGGATTCAGAAAAAATTCGTGCCGAGGCTGAGGCATATGCAATAGATTTAATTCAGGAAAAACTCAAAAACAGCCCGCAATATATCGAGCTTGAGAAGATCAATAAATGGGACGGAGTTTTACCGCAAGCAATCGGCGAAACAATTAATCCATTTTTAGTTCTAGGAGAAGACGGAACGATACCGGCTACAAACGAAGAATAAGCACTTAAATTAAGGAGAATTATATGTTACTAAATCCTAAATCGCACGTAAGCCTTAAACGGGAGGTACTTAACAAGGTGTTTGCTAAGATGAACAATATGCAGCGTGAGGCTGTTTTCACCGTGAAAGGCCCATTGCTGATTCTAGCAGGTGCAGGTAGCGGTAAAACTACTGTTCTAGTCAATCGTATTGCAAATATGATATACTTCGGTAATGCCTATAATGATGAGAGTGCAAATGATAACCTCACAGAAGGGGAAATTGCCGAGTTAGAGGGGTATTTGAATGGCAATGATGTCCCGTTAGAAAGATTATCGCAGATCATTGGAACTGATCGAATAGAGCCGTGGAACATACTTGCAATTACCTTTACAAATAAAGCGGCAAGTGAGCTCAAAGAACGTATTTACAATATGCTAGGTGATGAGGCGGGCAACATAAACGCTGCTACTTTCCACTCATCATGTGTGCGCATTTTACGTCGTGAAATCGATAAGCTTGGCTATACAAGTAATTTTACCATTTATGATACAGATGATAGCATAAGATTAATTAAGGACTGCATGAAAGCGTTTAATATACCGGAGAGGTCGTTCCCGCCGAGAATGGTATTGACGCAGATAAGTCGTGCAAAGGATAAATTAACGGATCCGGATACATTCACAAATGATACGGTATCCGACTATCGCCTTAGCGAGATAGCAAAGGTATATGCGATGTATCAGGAGCGCCTAAAAGAAGCTAATGCTGTTGACTTCGATGATATTATTTCCTTGACGGTAAGGCTATTTGAAGAACATCCAGATGTATTGGATCATTATCGTAATTGGTATAAATACGTTCTAGTTGACGAGTATCAGGACACGAACCATGCGCAATATAAGCTAATTAGCTTACTAACTAAAAAGCATGAGAATCTATGCGTTGTCGGTGACGATGATCAGAGTATATATAAATTTAGGGGAGCGAATATTGAGAATATACTTAGCTTTGAACAGCAGTTTAAAGATGCTAAAGTTATAAAGCTTGAGCAGAATTATCGTTCAACAGGGACAATTCTTTCAGCTGCCAATGCTGTTATTGCAAATAACAAAGGTAGAAAAGGTAAAAAGCTATGGACGGATCTGGGCGACGGTGAAAAGATTGATGTGCTTAAAACTCTTGATGATAAGAGTGAGGTGCAATTCGTTGCAAATAGAATTGCCGAAGCGGTGAAAGAGGGCGGCAAATATTCTGACCATGCCGTTCTGTACCGCACAAATGCGCAGTCACGTGCCGTTGAGCAAAGTTTAACGCAGAATAGAATTCCACACAAAGTTATCGGCGGACAGCGATTCTTTGAACGAAAAGAAGTTAAGGATATACTAGCATATCTAAGTGTAATTAATAATGAATTTGATTTATTAAGGTTGACAAGGATAATTAATGAACCGAAAAGGGGCATTGGTAATGCGACAATTGCAGCGCTTGAGGAATTAGTATATGAGCTACGTATTTCACCATTCGATATTCTTCGTGATGCAAAGCAGTATCCTACACTATCAAAGAGGGCGAATCCTCTAATCGCCTTTGTAACGATGATGGACGAGATTAGCGAATACGCAGATGGTGATTTCGGTATATTAATAGATGAGCTTTATGACAGGACTGGCTATAGGGATTCCCTACAAAAACATGGAATCGATGGCGAAACAAGATTAGAGAATATCGATGAATTAAAGTCATATATTATGGACTATCAAGAAAATAGTGAAGATGGGACTCTTGGCGGTCTTCTTGAAGAAGTATCCCTATACACTGATCAGGATGATCTTGAAGATGCAAGTGACTATGTTGTTCTTATGACGATACATTCGGCTAAAGGACTTGAATTCCCGAATGTATTCATCGTTGGCATGGAGGA
>JAAZLM010000123.1 GCA_012799315.1 Clostridiales bacterium
CCGTTCTTTATCTTAAAGCATTTAATATCCTGTCCACCAATGTCTATAATGAAGTCAACCTGTGGTTCAAAGAATCTAGCGGCGGTGAAATGCGCAACTGTTTCGACCATTCCATAATCGATACCGAGCGCCGCCTTTATCAATTCCTCACCGTATCCCGTAACACCGCTTGAGCGAATTACCAGCCCATCAGTGCTAATTTGATATATCTTTTTTAGTTGCGATGTAATAACATCGAGCGGCTGCCCCTCATTACTGCAATAATGTTGATAGAGCAGCTTCCCATCGGGGGTAATGAGGACGAGCTTCGTCGTTGTCGATCCAGCATCGATACCAAGATACGCATCCCCACGATAGGTTCGAATATCTTCAAACCCTGCATCAACACTGCTGTGACGATCGATGAATTGCTCATATTCCTCTTTAGAATTAAAGAGTTTTTCGCCCGACTGTGTAGAATTAATTTTTATATTTGCGATTCTCTCAATGACGTCATCAAGTTTAAATTCTTCCCTGCCGTCTTTTGCGAATAGCGCACTGCCGAGCGCCATGAAACACGGTGCCTCATCCGGGAAAATTGCATTCTCATCATCGAGTTCAAGCGTATTGACGAATGCATCCCTCAGCCCTTTTAGGAATGATAGCGGCCCGCCAAGGAATAATACCTTCCCCTTAATTTGTCTGCCCTGTGCTAGTCCCGACACTGTCTGATCGACCACCGCTTGAAATACCGATGCGGCGACGTCTTCACGATTTGCTCCCTGATTGAGCAGTGGCTGAATATCGGATTTTGCAAATACTCCGCATCTTGAGGCGATCGGATATATCTTCTTATGTTTTAGCGACATTTCATCAAGCTCCGTCGGTGTCATACCGAGGAGTGTCGACATCTGATCGATGAATGCGCCCGTTCCTCCTGCGCATGAGCCATTCATTCTCTGTTCGACTCCGCCAGTGAGGAAGATGATTTTTGCATCTTCACCGCCGAGTTCTATGACAACATCAATATCGTCATAGCGACTTTGCACAGCAATAAAGGCGGCAAATACCTCTTGTACGAATGGTAATTCCGCCGCATTGGCTATTCCCAGTCCTGCCGAACCAGTTATAGCAAGTTTATATGTTTTGTCCTCACCGAATTTATTGCGAATTGCGCCAAGCTGATCGCATACGGACTCCCTCACTTTAGAAAAGTGCCTTTTATATTCCGTATATATTAGTTCGTCTTTTTCGTTAGTTACCACGGTTTTAACCGTTGTTGAACCTATATCTATACCTAGATTATATGTATTCTGCAAATTGCCTTCTCCTTCTAAATACAAATCTCTTACTGCTTTATATATGTATGTCCTTTAATTATACTATATTTGTCGAATATTAGCAAGCTATTACGAATATTATAACTTAGACCATAGCCTAGAATATGTATCTTAGGCTATGGTCTTAATCTTGCTATTTTGCGGCGGATTCCCCAATTTCAACGGGTTTCATCATTTCTTCTACTTGACTTAAATCATTCCCGCCAAGCACTAAAATATCGCCGACCTTTATTTTTGTTTGTCCTTTTGGCACGATAATTTCCTTATCTCTTTTGATAATAACTACAAGAACATGATCGGGGATATTAGCATCCATGATAGTCTTGCCAGCTATTGCATTATCTTCATACACTACATATTCAGCTAGATAGTCGTGCATCTGATCTTCATAATCGCTGAACGATAGCGCTGTCGGAACATTATCATCGATTATATCGAGCTTTTTGGCAAGTGCGGGTATGAATGTTCCTTGCACCACTAACGAGAAGATCGATATAATAAATACCGTGTTGAATATATCATCGGCGCCGGGCACATTGTTAGCTAGTGCATAAGCGGCAAAAACAACCGATGCCACTCCTCTTAGCCCCACCCATGATACAAATACCTGTTCTTTAATCGGCACTTTAAAAAAGCTGAGAATTGCCATTACTGCCGCCGGTCTTGCTATTAATGATAGGAATACCGATACTGCGATGCCCGTCAACATCACCTTTGGCAATTGTGATGGGAATAGTAGCAATCCCAATGTGAAGAAGATCACGATCTGCATGAGCCATGTAAGGCCATCAAAGAAATGAACAAGGCTCCTCTTATGCGGTATCTTACCATTACTTAAAACAATGCCAATTATATATACGCATAAATATCCATTACCACCGATATAATCGCATATTCCATACGAGAATAGGACAATTCCTATAACGAGAATCGAATATAACCCATCAATCTCAAGATTTGCGCGTCGTAAAGCGAACACCGCAAGGAATGCGACTCCGAATCCGATTACCAATCCGAATGACACCTGCTTTAATGCCATTAGAAAAACATTGCCACTGCCTCTACCTGTAATTAATGAAACTACTATCACCGTCAACATATACGATGTTGGATCGTTACTTCCACTCTCCATTTCGAGCAGAGGTGCTAGCCCGCTCTTAAGATTAAGATTCCTTGAGCGAAGGATCGAGAATACCGATGCCGCATCGGTTGATGAAATCACCGCACCGAGCAACATAGCATTTAGCATTTCGAACTTTAGCACCTTCCATGCGAAAAGTCCGACCAGTCCCGCCGTTGCTATTACACCGAGTGACGCAAGTAGAATCGCCTTTGGTGCAATTGGCTTTGCCACCTTCCAATTAACTCCAAATCCACCGTAGAACATTATAAAAATCAGCCCGACACTACATACCTTTGCCGCTAACTGAGCATTGTCAAAATATATTCCACCTATCCCTTCAGAACCGAGCAATATACCGAGTGATATGAATATTAATAATGTCGGTATTCCGAATCGATAGAGCATTTTACTTGAAAGAACACAAGTAAGTAAAATTGCGCCAACGACTAAAATTGTAATTGTCATCTATTCAACTCCTTATGATTTTATTCCCCCTTATGCGCCACTTAGATAGCGAATCATTGTAATCAACCCTAGTATCAATGGTTGATGTAGCAGATATATTATCATCGTGTGCCGCCCAACAAAAGCAAGGGGTCTGCTCCTGCCTTTATAAAAGCCCTCCGGCAATTTATTCCCCTTTAAATAGACACCAAAATAACTCCCCGCAAGGAAAATGAACACCCACGGGAATAGGGGGAAATAGTCCGATGATACGAATCCATAGCCTATAAATCCAAATGGGAAGAGAAATCCGCTATTATATAGTACATTCGGCAGCCCAATTTCGACAAGCCCCGTTACACCAATATAGCGTGAAGGTATATTATAGGTAATCACGGTTAGAAACGTCATTAGGGCAATCCCCCATGCGGGGGAAATTTTATCAAGAAAACGGCCAATCAATGAGAACACTATCATCGATATGCCAAGCATATGAAGTATGCCAAATCTTATAAAATCATCGGGCGTTGCAAAATATGTTATCAGCGTGATAATCATACCCGCAGTAAAGCAAATTACACCCCGCTTATAGTTATTCCTTGAATATCTACAAGCAGTGCCCGATATAACAACAAATAGCATTGCGAATGCGGTTGAAAGCGCATCCATGAAATCCGTTTCAAAGATGGGAATATTGTATCCATATAGGACAACAAGGTCATACGCTCCATGGTAGAACACCATGCATATTATTGCAAAACCCCTCAATTCATCAATTAGGGGGAC
>JAAZLM010000124.1 GCA_012799315.1 Clostridiales bacterium
CTATTCTCCGTGCCTAAAGATAAACGAACTGAGGACTATATTACTGGGAGGTTTGGATAATGAGGAACCATTTTGATGAGCAACTTGAACAATTGAATAAAGAATTGCTAGAAATGGGCGCACTTATCGAACACGCTATTGAAAGTGCTTCACAAGCGCTTGTAAATCAGGATGACGATGCCGCCAATAAGGCTATTGAATTTGATAAAGAAGTTGATCACAAGGAAAAGCAGATAGAATCACTATGCCTGAAATTATTATTGCAGCAACAACCTGTTGCACAGGACTTGCGACAGATATCTGCCGCACTCAAGATCATTACCGATATGGAACGAATAGGCGATCAAGCTGCGGATATATCGGGGATCGTCATATATTTAACTGACACTCCTTATATTAAGAAACTAGAACACCTCCCTCAAATGGCGAAAACGACTATTAAAATGGTGAAGGGCAGTATAGATGCTTATGTTAATAAAGATCTCGCTCTTGCTAAAGAAGTCATAGGCATGGACGATATTGTAGATAACTTATTTGTAATTATAAGAAATGAACTCATCGAACACATACACGAAAAGGCTAATAACGGTGAGCAGGCATTAGACCTGCTCATGGTGGCAAAGTATTTTGAGCGAATTGGCGACCATGCGCAAAACATTGCCGAATGGGTGGAATTTGCAATAACGGGTAAGCACAAGGGGAAAATGATATGATTTATTACGTTGAAGATGATAACAATATACGGGATCTCGTTGTATATACGCTGGATCAATCGGGATTTGAAGCGAAGGGATTAAGGAATGCTGACGAATTTTATAATGCTTGTAGTGAGCAGATGCCCGAACTTATACTTCTAGATATTATGTTGCCGGGAGATGATGGCTTAGCAATATTAAAGTCACTCAAGGCAAGTAAAAAAACTGCTGAGATCCCCGTTATTATGGTTACGGCGAAAAGCACAGAATTCGATAAAATCATTGGTCTTGATTCGGGTGCGGACGATTATATCGTAAAGCCATTCGGTGTGATGGAACTTGTCGCTAGGGTGAGGGCATTAATGCGGCGAACTAACCGAAATTCCTCATCTGAAATTATTGAGGAGGGGGGGCTTGTCGTAGATCGACAGAAACGCAAAGTTACTATATATGATAAGGAAATTACACTTACTTTAAAAGAATTTGAGCTGCTATATTTATTAATGAAGAATCGTGGAATCGCATTAACTAGGGAGCGTATTTTAGAATCAGTATGGGATTATAGCTATGACGGCGGCACTAGAACAGTTGATGTTCATATTACTATGCTGCGCCAAAAGCTCGGCGAATATGGTGATTTAATTGAAACCTTAAGAGGTGTAGGGTATCGTTTCGGGGGGATAACAAAGTGACAAAACGCATATTTAGAAGTATCTTTTTAACCTCTTTAGCTGCTCTCGTACTTGCGTCTACTTTTATTATCTTTATACTTTATAGAGTATATAAAACTGAGGCTATAAATAAGCTAGAAATTGAGGGTGCTTATATTTCTCATTTAATTAATCAAATGGATGCAAGTCCGCAGGCTCTAGAAAAAATTTACTATGGTGATAGAATCACTCTAATTGATGAGGGCGGTATCGTCATATACGATAATATGACCGATACCTCAACAATGGATAACCATGCCGATAGACCGGAAATATCACAAGCACTTAGGGAGGGCACGGGTAAAAGCTATCGCCATTCGGATACATTATCCCAGATGACGGTATACTATGCCTACAAATTAAATGACGGTAATATCCTGCGAATTTCAAAAACGCAGAGTAATATGATCGGCCTATTGGGGGATATATTACCTATACTAATTATAATTATATTGAATATTGCCGTGCTCTCCTTTGTTGTTTCACGTTATATGGCTAGGCAGATCACTTCGCCAATAAATGCGCTCGATCTCGATTCACCGTTCATCAATGAAATTTATGACGAATTAAGTCCCCTGCTCACACGAATTGAGAAGCAGAATAAGAATATCAAGAATCAGATGTATGAAATAACTGAAAAACAACGCAACTTTAATGTAGTAACTGAAAATATGCGTGAAGGATTAATACTAATATCCGCTAAGGGCAATATACTATCTATTAACGAAAGCGCAAGTAGGATATTCCGCACAAATATTGATAAATGTGTTGGCAGCCATATTCTTACTGTAAATCGTTCTCTATCAATGCATAAGGTTTTTGAGGGGGCGATCAGTGGTGCTGATACGGAGGATCTTTTAACGATCAACAATAAGTTTTATAAGCTATTAGGTAGTCCCGTGACATCGAAAGATCAGTCGCTCGGCGCTGTGATCCTTTTGCTAGATGTCACCGATAAGCATAGAGCCGAACGTAGCCGAAGGCAATTTACTGCAAATGTATCGCACGAATTAAAGACACCGCTCACGTCAATATTAGGATTTGCCGAAATTATGAAAGACGGGCTTTCAAGACCTGAAGATATGCAAGGATTTGCCGGGCGAATCCATTATGAGGCAAGTAGACTTCTAACACTTATTGACGATACAATTGAGTTGTCGCAACTCGATGAGAAAACGAAGATTTCAAATCAAGAAAGCATTGATCTTTATGATTTAGCTCATGATATTATAAATAGACTCGCACCAATAGCATTGAAAAAAGAAGTCAATCTCTCAATCCGTGGGGATCATGTTCTAGTTCCCGGCCATAGAAAGATACTTGAGGGAATGATATATAATTTATGCGATAATGCAATTAAATATAATATTACCGGCGGCGATGCCATTATTGAAATCGGGCACCGTGACGATAGACCTTTCATAACTGTGAGTGATACGGGCATCGGCATACCGAAGAAGCACCAATCCCATATATTTGAGCGGTTCTATCGGGCGGATAAAAGTAGAGGTGGAGAAATTGACGGGACAGGACTCGGGCTCTCTATCGTTAAACACGGTGCAATGCTGCACAATATAACAATTAATATGGAAAGTGGGGAAAGTGCTGGAACAACATTTACACTCATCTTCCCCCCTGTTAATAAAGCTTTAGACGACTAAAAAACAATCCACCTCCCTGTTTGCAAAGGTGGTATTGTGCCATCTTGATATGCTGCTATAAGTTACGCAAACTGCTAAAAAACTGCCCATCAATAAAATGGGCAGTTTTTTATTCTACTGTGCTTTTAATTGTTCCGCCACCTACGACAACATCGCCATCATAGAAAACTACCGCTTGGCCCGAAGTAATCGCCTTCTGCGGTGTATTGAGTGTGACGATAACATCGCCACCATCGATAGGTGAAATCGTACACGGTACTTCCTTAGCCGAATACCGCGTCTTAGCTAATGCGGATATTGGCGAATCAATTTGCGCAATTGAAATCAAATTCAAATCAGTTGCAATAAAAGAAGTCGCAAAAGTGTCATCTAAATCCCCTAGTGTTACAGTGTTGCGCTCTAAATCTTTCGACACTACATATAGCCGCCTATCGCTACTAATCCCGAGTCCACGGCGCTGCCCAATTGTATAGTGGATAATCCCCTTATGCGTCCCGATTCTGTTTCCATCTTTATCAAGGAATGCGCCCTCCTCGATATTCGCATCGGTATTTTCACGGATGAATCTAGCATAATCGTCATCCTCTACAAAGCAGATTTCCTGACTGTCGGGCTTATTGGCAACTCTAAAAGTCTTCTTCTGCGCCATTTCACGCACACTTTTCTTATCGAGTGAACCTAACGGGAATAGGGTTCTACTCAGTTGCTCCTGTGTAAGATTATATAACACATATGTTTGGTCTTTAGATGTGTCGACCGACTTTTTAAGAAGATATCTTCCCCTATCTTCATCATAATCCACCTGAGCATAATGCCCCGTTGCGATATAATCCGCTCCGAACGATTTAGCTCGTTTTAGCAACTCGTCGAATTTAATGTACTTGTTGCAGGCAATGCATGGATTAGGTGTTTCGCCATCTAGGTACGATGAGATGAAATAATCTATCACCTTATCATTGAATTCCTTTTTGAAATTGAGCACATAGAATGGTATCCCTAGCCCCGCCGCAACACTCCTAGCATCGTTGACATCGTCAATCGAACAGCAGGTGCGACCATCATTTTTCTCATCGTCATAATCCCATAATTTCAGGGTAATGCCGATAACATCATATCCCTGTTCTAATAAAATTGCTGCGGCGACGGAGCTATCAACTCCGCCGCTCATAGCCATTATAACTTTCTTTTTCATTTGCACATCCCTATTTCCATGCGCATAAAATGCGCTTATTCTTTTCATTAAATGCTATCATAAGTATCTAATATTTATGCGCAAATGTCAAGTGCAAACCATCAAATTAATCCTGCGCAAATAGAGCGGTGGAAAGATATCTTTCACCCGTATCAGGTAGTAAAACTACAATTGTTTTACCTTTATTCTCTGGGCGCTTGCCCACTTGAATTGCCGCATATAGTGCAGCACCCGATGAGATCCCAACTAGGACTCCTTCAGTTTTTGCAATCTCCCGTGCGGTGGTGAATGCATCTTCATTCTCTACTTGGAATACTTCATCAACTGCCGCCGCATTATATATATCGGGTACAAATCCTGCACCAATTCCCTGTATTTTGTGAAGTCCCGGCTTGCCACCCGATAGAACTGGCGAATCCGTTGGCTCAACTGCTATAATCTGCACATCTTTTTTCTTTTCCTTTAATACTTCACCAACTCCCGTAATCGTGCCACCGGATCCAACTCCGCCGATGAAAATATCAACTCCGCCATCCGTATCCCGCCAAATCTCCTCCGCTGTTGTGATTCTGTGAACCTTGGGATTGGCTGGATTCTTAAATTGTTGTAGTATTATCGAATTGTCCGTCTTTGCGGCGATATCTTCCGCCATTTGGATTGCACCTTTCATCCCTTCGCTACCCGGTGTTAACACTAGCTCAGCGCCGAATGCCTTTAGCAAATTCCTTCTCTCTGCGCTCATTGTTTCGGGCATTGTGAGGATTAGCCTATATCCTTTAGCTGCTGCAACAAATGCAAGCCCGACACCGGTATTACCGCTTGTTGGCTCAATAATGACTGATTGCTCATTCAGGAGCCCCCTCTTTTCGGCGTCCTCAATCATTGCATATCCAATGCGATCTTTGACGCTGCTCGCTGGATTGAAGCTTTCAAGCTTTGCGATTATGCGTGCGCCAACTTGATTATTCTCCCTCACCTTAGATAATTCCAGTAAAGGAGTATTCCCGATTAGTTCTATAATATTACCTGCTATTTTTGACATAATTTTTCCTCCCTTTCATATCATACTAAACCAATATGATTACTACTATTATAACTCAAAAACCGTAAAAGTCAATAGCTTTTTATAAAAAACTTTTCAATGATAGTATACTTCATTCTTCCCTACTTATAATAGATATACCTATAACGTTTTTTTTAGTCATGCGGGCGATATTTTTTAATTTTATTCTTTATAGTATAAAAGCTTTTTACAAGTAAATAATAACAATACAATGAAAGGCATATTCGACTAAAATTTCTACTACCCGACATGAAATATGACCATTCATGCAATATAGCAAAAAATGGAGGTAAATCTACCTATGAAAGCAACAGGAATTGTAAGAAGAATTGACGATTTAGGTCGTGTTGTAATACCGAAGGAAATAAGAAGAACCATGCGAATACGGGAGGGTGATCCTCTCGAAATATATACCTCTGTCGATGGTGAGGTAATATTTAAGAAGTATTCCCCCGTGGGCGAAATCTCAACAACTGCGACGCAATTTGTAGATATTCTATCAAAGATAGGCAATTGTCCAGCAGTAATATGTGACAGGGATCATGTAATTGCTGCGGCGGGCATACAAAAGAAAGAAGTCCTCGATAGGAGAGTATCGAATTCACTAGAGGATTTGATGGAGCAGCGAATGAGCCATGCATATACTGGCCCCGATGATAGTCAGCTCGCTCCGATAGAGGGTGTCGATAAATTCGCAATTGCTTGCACACCTATCATTGCTCAGGGCGATGTCAACGGCGCAGTTATTATGCTCGCCCCAGATATGGAATCCTATGCTACACCGATCCAAATAGCATTGGTTCAAGCAGCGGCAATGTACTTTGCAAAACAGATGGAAGAATGACAAATATGAACAGCACCGAATGAGGTGCTGTTCATATTTGTATCAGTCTTAAAATTGGTAACAGAATAACAATCATTAATTTTTTATGACTATTTTTGATTTTAATTTAAATATATATGAAAATAGTCATCCATATTCATCTATTTTTACTATTGATAAATAACCTAAATTAATATATAATTAATATTATAACATCGTAATCGATATCTATGAATGCCTAATATCTAAATTCCAATTTTATTCGATGTCTTGCGCATAATTTCCTCATCCGTATTTTTACGAATGGAAACTTACTTATAAAAATAATGCTTATCTCAAGCATGGAAAGGTACGGTGTCCTATAAAATGAATGTCACGATAAAAGATGTAGCGAAAGCCGCTGGCGTTTCTGTGGCTACGGTATCAAGAGTTCTTAATAAGAAAGATAATGTTTCCGACGTTGCCATTGAGGCAGTCAACGCAGCTATTGATAATCTTGGCTATAGTCCTAACTATTTAGGGCGTGATTTACGAAAATGTGAAACTAGACGTATTCTTGCAATTATACCCTCGACAGAACATAGCTTCTACTCCGATGTTTTGTTCGGAATGCAGGAAACCGCCCTTTCAC
>JAAZLM010000125.1 GCA_012799315.1 Clostridiales bacterium
ACATTAGTCCTTGTCCTGCGCCCAAGTACAGTTGATTGCATTGTTAAATCTGGGTGTTTAATCTTCCTGCGGATAAGCGCCGTATTCATACGGATATTTTCGGTGAATCCTTCTCTCGGGCCACGAACAACAGCCTCAGTAACGGGTTCTTCAACACCTCTTTTATCCCAGCCCTTTGTATTTATAACAATACTCTGATTATAACCATCAATAAAAAGTGCCGAATCCCCATTCAGACAACCATCTGTAACTTTATCGTATGTTGATACTTCCTCAATCTCACCTATACATAGTCTTTTTTTTGCAAATTCTTCGATACTATGGGTAGCTTTGCTACTTTTAGTACTCTGCCCCTTAGGTAGCATGAAGTCTAGATCGGAATCGGGATTATGATACATGAGTGGCTTTATAATGCTTTCATTAATCGTTAGCCCCTCGGTCAGACCATCGACAAAGACAAGGGCGGCCTTTGTTTGATTTATATCGCACAGTGTGAACTCCCGTATGATAATATCGTCACTATCGCCAAGTATGCCCTTAATTTCATCTATGTTCTTCTTTAACTCTGTTCCAATCTCTGAGTCTATTTTAACCTCTGGATGAATAATTTCATTTGCTATCTTCCCCTTAGCTAGGGTGTATTTTAGCTTGCGCAGTAGATAATTAAACATATTTTTAAACACCAACTTTATTATATATTATGGTAATTGTTGTTTATTATTGCACCAAATATGAGTATTATTCTATGATGTTCAATTTTGAACGCAAATAAAAATTATTAATTTTATGTAAACAGTTGTGCGAATTCATGATCTTTATGTATTCACCAAGCTATACACCGATTATATATAAATGGGGTGATTTTATGCAACCTTATATTATTAGAGAAGTATCGAGCCGGGATGTAGATGTTCTGCTCGGATTGATGCGTGATTTTTCAAATGTGCTTGGAAAATCACATAGATTTACTACTAATGCGCCGACTCTAGAGTCGGCCCTCGCTATCGATGGATTCATACACGCACTAATTATCGAAACAGATATGCCAATTGGGTATGCACTATTCTATGACATATATTCCTCGTTCTCGGGTAAGAAGTCCATATACCTTGAGGATTTATATATTGCGCCATCCTCCCAAAAAAGAGGATACGGGCAAATTCTCATTGCTGAGATTGCCCGTCGTGCAATGCGTCTCGGTTACCAAAGTATTGAATGGATTTGCTCGAAACATAATCATAATGCACTAGGATTCTACGAATCCATCGGCGCAAAGGCAAATAGCGAATTCATTTTACATGAGCTTGATAAGGACTCGATAAACAAATTCTTAGATAAGGTTCTTAACGATTGAAGTACTGATCCGGCACATCGCACGGGATGGAGAACACTACTATACCCGTTGAATACGGTGCAATTGCATATTGCTGATAGTAAATATCTATTCCCTGCGGTGTAATGCAGAAATTGCTAGTAGAAAAGTGCTTAACTATCAATTCCCTATAATTCTCAAAATAAATGCCGGGGCTCAGTGCTAAATTGCCATCCGCCTGCTCTAGAATTTGCTCAAGTAGGCGCCGCCTATAATCACGTGATTTACATATATCGCTGAGCTGAATTGTCATACCATTATATAAATTGCAATTGACTGAAGTCCTATAAGTGGTGCCATGTGCGCCGCCCGTATATTCATATCTATCAAAATAACAGCTGAAAATGCAGGATTCATTACAGCTCACATCATATGCTAGGACGGTTTCATACTCATTAAAGGGGAAGTCATTATCAATCGAATATCGGTATCCCCGTATTGCCTCCGGATAGAGTTGCCTCTGTGCAAATAAGCAAACGCAATCCGCATAATTCTTGCATATCCTGTTAATTCTCCTTGCCGATTCGGGATTTCTACGGCAATTGAGTTGCGGATATGATACCTCTAGCTTCAATACTGGTGTATCTTTATATGTAAACTCCTTATTCACTTTTACGTCCGTAATATCCGCCGATGTTCTATTAGGAATTGTCATTATTATCACCTCCATTCATTATATGCATATATTTGTTAGTTTGATAATATTGGAATTCCCATTGCCCGATTTCTCGGACAATGGGAATTAAAGCGGCTTTGCTTTCTCTTTACTGTGTTTTGCCTTTCCTTGAAATTCAGGAACGGGCTTAACTTTATTTTTCGGTTTCTTGCCGCCGACCTCCTCGGGGCTGGGTCTTTTCATGCCTTTCTTAGCCATAATATCCTCCTGTGATTAAACATCGTTATTCTTGATTGATTTTCTTTTTGCGTTCTTATTTTCTGCTGATTCTCCCTAGTAATCGGTGTTTGATGGTTCGCCTTTTCTTTCCTCGCCTTTTTATTATCCGGCTGACTATCCTTTGGCATTATATCCCCCCTCTTTACTTCTATTATCCGCAAAAATGCCCTAGCTATTCATTTTAAGCTAGGGCATTTTTTATCGTCTTATTCTAATCACTGCATAATCATATGGCGGAATTACTATCTCTTCCTCCTCACGTCCTCTAATAATATCTACGAATTCATATCCTTTCATCAATTCGCAATATGGGGAGAACTTTTGCTCGAAATGGCTTTTATTTAGGTAGATTAACACTCCTTCATTATTCTTTTCATCATACCGTGAGAATATGAATGTATCTCCCGTCGCAAAATGGGGAGTGAATTCTCCCTCCCTCATACATTCGCATTGTCTGCGAATATATGATAATTCTGCTGTGAATGCTCGCAAATTCTCGTCAATACGATCCCATGTGAAACATCCACGGTTGAATGGATCACGGTATCCCTGCATGCCAATTTCATCACCGTAATATATGCATGGGATCCCTGGGAGGAAGAATTGCAGCACCATGGCGCATTTTAAATGTGCTATTCCCTTCGCATAATCCCAATCACCAAGTCTTTGCTGGGATTGCCATGTTTTATCCCGATTATGCGCATATTCGCCAGCAATTCTAGTTAGGGCACGCTCCGTATCGTGGGTAGAAATTGAGTTCATTAACACGTCTATCGCCGGCTTCGGATAATTCTCCAATATCGTCATAATACTATCGACGAACTGCCCAGCATCGGCGTACCTAATATAGTTGAGTATCGCCTCTTTAAATGGATAGTTCATAACACTATCAAGCTGTTCACCAAGGAGGTATCTGCGCCTTATTCCATAACTCTCTTTATTAGAAGCATCTTCCC
This sequence comes from Clostridiales bacterium, assembly GCA_012799315.1. GTDB lineage: Bacteria > Bacillota > Clostridia > Oscillospirales > Ruminococcaceae > JAAZLM01. Next base: position 3,224 of record JAAZLM010000125.1, read on the forward strand.
ACACTTCCCCGATTATGAGGGATTCTTCCCGACTGCGTTTTACTGCAATTCTTAATTCATCTAGGAATTCATCGGGCAATTCATCGGCAACATCAAGTCTATACCCCGATGCTCCCTGCTCAATCCAGTATTGTAGGACACCGCCTTCACCACAAATAAACTGTGTGAAGCTTTCATCATTTTCATTAACATTCGGCAATGTGTCAAATCCCCACCACGATTCATA
>JAAZLM010000126.1 GCA_012799315.1 Clostridiales bacterium
AATTGAAGAAATTCCATGGTGATGAATATTCAACGCATAGGGGATCTTCCTATAATTCCTATCTGATTAAGGACAAGAAGAATGTCCTAATCGACACTGTTTGGAAGCCATTTGCCGAAGAATTTGTTGCTAACCTTAAAAAAGAAATCGATCTAAAGGATATTGATTATATCATTTGCAACCATGCAGAAATCGACCATAGCGGCGCATTGCCACTATTGATGAAGGAAATCCCCGATACCCCGATTTACTGCACTAGCAACGGTGCCAAGATTATTAAAGGGCACTATCATCAGGACTGGAATTTCGTCGAGGTTAAGACCGGTGATGAACTAGACATCGGTGAAAGTAAATTAACCTTTATCGAGGCAAGAATGCTCCACTGGCCCGACACAATGTTTACCTATATGTCCGGTGATAATATCCTATTTAGTAACGATGCATTCGGTCAGCACTATGCATCTGAATTAATGTATAACGACATGGTTGATGAGGCAGAATTATATCAAGAGGCTATTAAGTACTATGCCAATATCCTAACACCATTCAGCCCGCTTGTAGCTAAAAAGATTGAGGAAGTGCTAAGTTTCAATCTTCCTATTGATTTAATTGCTACAAGTCACGGTATTCTATGGCGGGATAATCCTGCACAAATCGTAGAAAAATATCTTGAATGGGCAAATGATTATCAAGAAAATCAAATCACCATCATATACGATACTATGTGGAATGGCACACGCAGAATGGCGGAGGCTATCGCCGATGGCATTAAATCAGCCGATAAAGAAGTAACTATCAAGCTATTTAACGCATCGACATCCGACAAGAATGATATTCTAACTGAAGCATTCAAATCTAAGGCGATGTTGTTCGGATCATTCACTATCAATAGAGGAATTTCCTATGCTATTTCAGGCATACTTGAAATGATAAAGGGACTATCCCTGAAGAATAAAAAGGCGGCAGCATTCGGAACATATGGCTGGAGTGGTGAATCCGTATCGATCATTACCAATATACTGAATGAATCTAAATTCGATGTTGTAAATGACGGATACCGTGCAATGTGGAATCCCGATAAAGAATCAATTGCTAAATGCAAGGAATTCGGTGCCGATTTCGTCAGCAAACTTTAGTAATGTTTTCAACAAAAGCTATCGCCAATGTTGAAATACTAGCTGCATAAAAGAACTACCCCCCAATGGTTAAATTCCATCGGGGGGTAGATTTATTATAATGTAATTCTATCTACTTCTTAATAACTCTTGCGAATATAACATCTTCGATAGCCATTAATTTTTCTTCGATACTATCGCATATATCGCCCGTCACATCGAGCATTGTATATGCATAATCTTTCTTTGATTTATTGAGCATATTCTCAATATTTATATTCATATCGGATATTGTGCTAGTAATGCTCGATACTCTTGCGACAACATTCTTATGAATAATGCAGATTTTCGCATCGCCAGATATATCCATATGCGCATCGGGCAGGTTAACTGAATTCTTGATATTGCCATTCTCAATATAGTCCTTAACCTGTTGAACCGCCATTACAGCACAATTTTCTTCAGATTCGGGAGTTGATGCACCAAGATGCGGGATCGCTATAACGCCTTTCTTCCCGATTAATTCCGCCTCGGGAAAGTCCGTTACATAGCATGATAGCTTGCCACTTTCGAGTGCATCGACAATATCAACATCGCTAACAAGGCCAGCACGTGAGAAGTTGAGGATCCGTGCCCCATCCTTCATCGTTGCAATTGTCTCTTTACATATCATCGCATTTGTTTCTTTAGTAAGTGGTGCGTGAATACTGATATAATCACAACTTGCAAAGATTTCATCAATACTTGCTGCGTATTTTACACTTCTTGATAATCCCCATGCGGATTTGACGGATAGATATGGATCGTATCCATGCACTTCCATACCTAGTGATTTTGCGGTATTAGCAACCATAACACCGATTGCACCAAGCCCAACAACACCGAGCTTTTTACCCATAATTTCAGGGCCGACGAATTGGCTCTTGCCCTTTTCGACTAGCTTTACAACTTCGTCACCTTTACCCTCAAGGGTTTTAGCCCACTCGATACCGTCGACAATTTTTCTAGAACTAAGTAGCAATGCCGCTATTACAAGCTCTTTTACAGCATTCGCATTGGCTCCCGGTGTATTGAATACGACAACGCCATTTTCACTGCACTTATCAATTGGGATGTTGTTTGTCCCTGCGCCCGCCCTTGCAATAGCAAGGAGCGACTCAGGAATATCCATATCATGCATTGATGCTGAGCGAACTAATATCGCCTCCGGATTGTCGCTATCATCGACAACATTAAATTTATCTCTATCAAATAAATCTAGCCCTACATTGGCTATTTTATTGAGTGTTTTTATAGTATACAAGATTATCTCCCCTATTCATTCGGGTATTCACCCATTATTAAATATTCTCCGCCTCGAATTCCTTCATAATTTCGACTAGCTTTTCTACTCCCTTGATCGGCATTGCATTGTAGATTGATGCTCTCATTCCGCCGACACTCCTGTGCCCCTTTAGGTTGACAAGCCCATTCTCAGTGCAGCGTTCGATAAATTTCTTATCAAGATCAGCATCACCTGTAACGAATGGAACATTCATTAATGAGCGGCTATCCTTTTCAACTGTGCCTTTGAATAGCTTAGAATTATCAAGGAAATCATATAGAATTGCAGCCTTCTTCTTATTATGCTCCGCCATTGCAGATAGTCCGCCCTTCGATTTTATCCATGCAAGAACTAGCTTACACATATAAATTGCATATGTCGGCGGTGTATTGAACATTGATCCATTATCGGCATGTGTCTTATAATCAAGCATTGTCGGTGTGCCCTCTCGTGCATTGCCGATTAAATCTTCACGGACAATTACTACTGTAAGACCAGCGGGGCCGATATTCTTCTGCGCTCCTGCATATAGAACGCCGAATTTACTAACATCGATCGGTTCGCTCAATATACATGAACTAATATCAGCAACTAATGGAACATCGCCCGTATTCGGCAACTGATGAAAATATGTACCGTAAATTGTATTGTTCATGCATATGTGGAAGTAGTCAGCATCTTTATCAAATTTCGATTCATCAAATTTTGGTATGTATGAGAATGTTTTATCTTCGCTTGAAGAAACAACATTACAGTCAATGAATTTAGCAGCCTCAGCCCTTGCCTTTTTTGCCCATTGCCCAGTAATGGCAAAATCAGCTCTGCCCTTTTTAGCTAGGTTAAGTGGCACCATTGCAAATTGTAGTGATGCTCCGCCCTGTAAGAACAATACCCTGTAATTATCCGGTATCGACATTACCTCTCTGAATAACGATTCACACTCATCTATTATCGCTTGATACTCTTTTGAGCGGTGCGACATTTCCATAACGGATTGTCCGCTATCACCATACTCAACTAATTCACTGGCGGCAGTTTTCAATACCTCCTCGGGTAGAGTCGCCGGTCCAGCACTAAAATTGTACACTCGTGCCATAAATAAACCTCCAAATTTTTATTGAAAAAATCCAATACCGCTATTGAAAAGCGGTATTGTTATTTTTTTCACTAGTTTTATTATATGCAATCATTTCTCTATTGTCAATTGATTTCACTAATTTTGCTACTAATTTTCTATTCCTCGCTGTCCTGCTCGTCATCTTCTTC
>JAAZLM010000127.1 GCA_012799315.1 Clostridiales bacterium
ATCTTACCCTCGATTCCTCTATCGCCGAATCCACCGGGCACGACAATGCCGTCACAATCGTCCAAATACTCACTAGCATTATTATCGTTAACAATCTCTGAATCTATCCATTTCACTTCTACATCGCCACCGTGGGCAATACCACCATGGCGGAGTGCCTCCGCCGCTGAAAGATAAGCATCGGGCAGTGCGACGTATTTACCGACAAGCCCTATTGTCACCTTCTTCGTTGCGGCTCTTTGCCTATTACATAGTGCGATCCATTCAGTTAAGTCCGGTTCACGATCCTCTAGCTTTAGATGGCGGCATGCCGCAGTGGCAAGCCCCTCCCGCTCAAGCATTAAAGGAATGTCATATAGTGATGGTGCAGTGAGATTCTGAATAACATCGTCTTCACGCACATTACAGAAAAGTGCTATCTTTGACGTCATACTCTCCGGCAATTCTAGTGAGCTGCGGCATACGATGATATTCGGCTGTATACCAAGTGATAATAGCTCCTTTACCGAATGTTGGGTCGGCTTAGACTTAAGTTCATTTGAACCCGTGATGAATGGCACTAATGTCACATGGATATAAAGAGTATTCTCCCTACCCATTTCAGTCGATACCTGACGGATCGCCTCTAAAAAAGGTGTGCTTTCAATATCGCCAACTGTTCCGCCAATTTCAGTTATGACAACATCGGTATGTTCCTTATCGCCAACACGGTATATTCTCTCTTTTATCTCATTAGTTATATGCGGTATAACCTGTACTGTTCCACCGTTATACTCGCCATTTCTCTCTTTATTTAAGACTGTCCAATATATTCTGCCAGTAGTTATATTTGAATCTATTGATAGATTTTCGTCAATAAATCTTTCATAATGCCCTATATCAAGGTCGGTTTCCGCTCCATCGTCGGTAACAAAAACTTCCCCATGTTGGTACGGGCTCATCGTTCCGGGGTCTACATTAATATAGGGGTCGAATTTCTGTATTGTTACCCTATAACCTCTATCTTTTAAGAGTCGTCCAAGTGATGCGGCTGTTATCCCCTTGCCGAGCCCCGATACAACTCCCCCCGTGACGAAAATATACTTGACAGACATCGTTTAAACAATCCTTTCGGTAAAATTAATAGCTTGTAGCCAATGCGTTTTATTGCGAATTACTTGCTTTTCTATATTGCGTCCCCGCTCTTTTACATAAAAAAAGCGCATCTCAATATTCGACACACGCAGGCTAGAAAACACAACATAATTCATTGTACTATTTTTAATCAAAAAAAGCAAGGTGGAAATAGCATAAAACTTAATTTTATTATATAATCAAGCTTTTTTTACATTGTTCTATTATGAGTAGAAATTTAAATCACATACATCGGATAGTGCTAGATATATCGGTGAATAGCGATTGGTCACATATTCGGCTGTTTTCGACTCAAGATATAGCTCACTGCTATCACCCGTCCTAACGGGGAATCTCATCGTAACGCTTGTCCCCTCATTGAGCTTTGACGATAATATAATACTCCCGCCCGAATGTTCGGTGAAGTTCTTTGCTATGAATAATCCTAGCCCCAAATTATCGCTAATTGCTTTTTCCTGTGATACGGAGAAGAATGGCATGAACACCTTTTCAAGTATGTCGTTCTCGATCCCATATCCGTTGTCGTTTACTGTAATAGAAATTACATCCTTTATCCGCCTAACACTTATTTGTACGATGGCATCTTTTGAGCTATAAGCAAGCGAATTCGATATGACATTCATCAATGCAACGACGAATCTTTCATCATCGATCGATGTTATCGTATCCTTGTCGGTCGACTCGAAAATTATCTTTTTGCCCGTTCCACGAATTAAGGTATTACAAGTATTTGCAATATCTTCGGCTAACTTAGATATATCTACTAACTTTGGCTTCAAATGATTCTTGCCGAATCTTGTCACCTCGGATATATTCATCAGCTGTTTTAACATCAGATAGCAATTCCCTATTTGCGAATTTAACTTTGCTATTTCTTCATACATCTCGAACTTTTCACATGATGCATATAGTGACGATGCAAGATTTATCACGCCGAAAATTTGCTGGCGGAACACTGACGATGCTTTCCTCATTCCATGCGATATCAAAGGATAGTGTTCTTCTAGGAAGTCATTTAGCAAATAAGCCTCGCATAAATAGAAAGATTCCCCCTCCTTAGTTTTATAAGGGAATGTCTTTATCGTTACAACCTCCCCACCTAGCATTACTGTCGATGTATCGCCATCTTTACTAAGTTCCTCATCGGTTGCTAATTCATCTAAATTATCGGGGAAAAAGCTATTTTCATTGCTTTTACTATTCCATATAATTGTTTTATCCGTATTATATAGGGCCACATTCGCCCGACTTTTACTATAAAAGCTATTCAAAAAAGCTATCAATTCCTCCACGTGCACCCTCCTAAACAAATGTTTGATTCTTTTAATCAAAACTATTATAACCTTTTCTTATATGAATGTAAATAAAAAGTAATGCTATTTATGCAAAAATGGCATTACTCTAACTTTAATCGTTTTTACGTGCTTCTCATTGTGCATATTTAACAATTTATATTAACCTTTTTGGTCTTAATTGCCTAAATTTTGTCGAATTTGCTGATGGGAATTAACCATAGATAAAAACAATCGATAAAAATTTATCAAACTACTTGATAATTCTTCTAATATGTTATAAAATAGAGTTAGAATAAAAATAGGAGGTCTATGCATAATGGCAATTAAAATTGGTATTAACGG
>JAAZLM010000128.1 GCA_012799315.1 Clostridiales bacterium
AATCCGACCTTAACATTAGTTTTTGCATTCCCGCCGCCGGACTGGTTAGAATCAGCCGGTGAGGAATTGCCGTTGCCGCATCCTACAATTGCAATGGACATTAGCGCAGCTAGTAGTAGAGAGAGTATCCTTTTCATTTAGTAATCCTCCTAAGATTAGTTTTTGTGTTTTATAGAGAAATAGTCAAGAAATCGTCTTCATTGGGAGCATTGCTAAATGTAGAAGAGCGCAATGACTATTTAACGACGTTTATCCAAAGACCAATTTGCCATTTTCCATACTCTTTATAATAGCTAGTGAATGTAAATTGACATTCTTCTTTTTAAGGAGATCCGCCCCATCTTGGAATCCTTTTTCAATGACGATGCCGGCGCCGCACAGTTTTGCTCCGGATTGCTCAACAATATCGATCAGCCCGAGCATTGCATTGCCCCGTGCTAGGAAATCATCGAGAATTAAGATCCTATCATCGGGGGATAGGAATTTCTTTGACACTATTATATCGTATTTCCTACCGTGGGTAAAGGATTGAACACTGCTTGAAAAAACATCACCCTCAATGTTCTTTGATTGGTTCTTTTTTGCGAATACGACGGGAACATTGAAATACATCCCGGCCATACTAGCAATGGCGATTCCCGATGCTTCAACAGTGAGGATTTTTGTAATATTATCACTGGCGAATATGCGATGGAACTCCTTGCCAATTTCAGACAGGAGAGCAATATCTAGTTGATGGTTTAGAAAACTATCAACCTTTAAGACGTTATCCGAGCTAACATGTCCGCTTTTTAAAATGCGCTGTTTGAGAAGTTCCAAATCATCACCAAAATTCAGAATAAATTTGCATGGAGTGAATTCAGCTTACGATATCACTCTATAACAGAATAATTATACACTTTATAAGCATATTAGTCAAATATACAATAACCCTATTTTGCCCCCATTATTCGACAAAGTTTTGTTGCATATGCCACGAAATCATGTGTTTTTTACATCAATATGACAAAACTTTAAAATAGCAATGTGATTTTTCCTCAAAATCACCAAATGATCATAAAAGTATGTTATACTATTTTTCATAGTATATAAATTTTAATTAGAAATAAGGGAGAATATTTTATGAAAAAACTTTCGATAATATCCGTGCTGATGTGCTTTACCCTACTTTTTTCTTCATGTAATAAGAGTGATGAAAAAACAGTAGTCGCTAAGGTCGGCAAGGAAAGAATCACAATGGCTGAATTTAATGAGGAATATGGATTCTACCTCTCACAGTATAATATTGAGGACGACACCGCTGAAGATGTCGCCGAAGATACCGAATCCGTTAGGCAATATGTCATAGACTATCTAATTGATCAAAAGATCGAGGCGATATGGGCAAGGGAGCTAGGACTATCGGATCTAACCGATGAGGAAAATACCGAGCTTAAAAAAGATTATGATGAAATGATGGACGCATGGCTTGAGTATTTTATTGAAGAGGCATTAGCATCCGACAGTTCACTGAGTGAGGAAGATGCTAAAGCAGAGGGCGAAAAGAGAATTGATGAATATTTAGAGGAAAACGGTTATAGTAATGAGAGTTTCCTAACATATCAGAGGGAATTATTCGTATCCCAAAAGCTATTCGATGACATCACAAAAGATATAGCAGTCAGCGACGATGATGTTAAAACCGCATTCGACGAGAATGTCGCATCGGCAAAGGCGAAGTACGAAACATCACCATCCCAATTTGAGAAGGACTGCTTAACCGAGGGCGAAATGATCTACTATGTGCCCGAGGGTACAAAGAGGGTAAAACATATCCTAACATTGCTTGAGCAAGAAGATTTAGAGGCAATCTCATCATTAAGGTCGGATGGCGACGAAGAGGGAGCGAACAAGCTCCGCAAAGAGGCATTGAAGAAGATCGAGGATAAGGCGAAGGCTGTACTTGATAGCCTTAACAAAGATGGATCGAATTTTGATGAAATTATGAAAGAGAAGTCCGAAGATCCGGGAGTGGCAAATTATCCAGAAGGATATGTTGTAACTAAACAGGGTAAAAGCTATGTCGATGAATTCTCAAAGGCATCGCTAGCATTAGAGAAGCCGAACGATATGACGGGGCTAATCGGAACAGATACGGGCTATCACATTATCATGCTTGTTGAAGATATCCCATCGGGCGCTATCGAATATGATAAAATCAAAGAAACATTGAAAGAAAATATGCTGCTAACAAAGAAGCAGGAAGATTATGCAGCGAAATTCCAAGAGAAAAAAGAAGGAATCAAAATCAAGGTTTATAATAAAAAGCTAAGGATTCCTAAAAAGACGGACGAAGAATAGATATAACTCCATATTAACAAGTTAATTTACATTATTATATTCCTCACTTTAATTGAAGTGAGGAATATTTTTGTGTATAATCCCCTCTATTTGTGAAACAATATAGCAATAACAGTTAAAATGGAGGTAATATTATGGCAGTCGATAAAATCGAATATGATAAGATGATGAAAAAGGCATCTCCCAATTCTAAGGCATATATCAATATACCGCTTGCATTCATCATTGGGGGATTGATATGCGTGCTAGGGCAATTCCTAATGACATCATATGAGAAGCTGGGAATATCTACTTATTTCTCGGGGACTGTCGCATCGATCACATTGATTTTCTTGAGTGCACTCTTAACGGGGCTTAATCTATATGACAATATCGCAAAACACGGTGGCGCAGGCACATTAGTGCCGATAACAGGATTCGCAAATGCTGTTGTTGCTCCAGCATTGGAGTTCAAGGCGGAGGGATTAATCCTTGGACTAGGGGCGAAGTTATTCACAATTGCCGGGCCTGTAATTGTTTACGGAGTGACGGCATCGGTAATATATGGAATAATTATCTATATATTTAAGCTAGTTTAGGGGGGAGTAAAATGTCATTGCGACTATCGCAGAATACCATCATATTAAATACCTCACCCTCAATTGCATCATATGCATCTATTGTCGGGAAAAAAGAGGGGGAAGGGCCACTCGGCAAGCATTTTGACTTTGTCAACGATGATAATACCTTTGGAGAAAGTACATGGGAAAAGTCGGAAAGTAGACTCCAAAAGGACACGGTTAGCAAGGCAATATCAAAGGCGAATTTAGTGCCTGCCGATATAGATTTCATCTTTGCTGGCGATCTGCTCAATCAATGCGTCGGTACAACATTCGGACTGCGTGAGCTTGAGATTCCATTCATCGGGCTATATGGGGCTTGCTCAACAATGGCGGAAAGCATAGCAATGGCGGGGATCTTCATCGACAATGATGTAGCCATTAATGCCGCCGCAGTCACATCGTCGCATTTTTGCTCAGCGGAGAAGCAGTTTAGATTCCCGCTTGAATACGGCGGACAGAGGACTCCAACATCGCAATGGACGGCGACGGCATCGGGCGCTGTTGTAATTAATAAGAAGAATGCTCCGCCATTCATCAGGGCGGTTACCATTGGTAAGATAATGGATCTAGGTGTTGTAGATGTTAATAACATGGGTGCTGCAATGGCGCCCGCCGCACATTATACAATTGGTAAGCATCTTGCCGACACGGGGAAAAGCCCCGATGATTTCGACTTAATACTAACGGGCGATTTAGGACTTGTCGGATCGGATCTGCTAATTGATCTACTCAATCGTGATGGCACCGATATTTCAGAAAATCACAATGATTGCGGCTTAATGCTCTATGATTTAGATGAGCAAGATGTTCACGCTGGCGGATCCGGATGCGGTTGTTCGGCGAGTGTCCTATGCGGATATATACTTGATCAGATAAGGGACGGGATTTTATCCGACGTTCTTTTCGTTGCGACGGGCGCCCTAATGTCACCGACTACCGTAGAACAGGGTGAGAGCATACCCGGAATTGCCCATGCAATCCATATCAGCGGTAAAAGCGAGTAGTAATTTTGATAAGGAACTCATATTCGGAGGGATTTAGATGGAAATATTAATGGAATACGGTAAAGCCTTTTTAATAGGTGGTATTATCTGTGCAATTGGACAAGTCCTAATTGACTATACTAAGCTATCCCCTGCTAGGATTCTTGTACTATTCGTTGTTCTGGGAGTTGTATTAAGTGGGATCGGTTGGTATCAGCCATTAGTGGATTTTGCTGGTGCGGGTGCGACTGTTCCCCTATCGGGATTCGGGCATATGTTAGCTAAGGGAGTTAAAGAGGCAGTAGTAGAAGATGGATTAATTGGCGCATTCACCGGCGGATTGACGGCGACATCGGCGGGAATAGCTGCCGCTATTGTATTCGGGCTAGTAATAGCATTGATATTTAAACCGGGTGATAAAAGTTAATTACCGTGTTAAGCAAAAAACAGGTACGGGATCAGCTCCCGTACCTGTTTTTATGTAATTACTTAATGAAATCGCCCGAATATTCGAGTAGAACAACACTATCGAATTTACCACTATCCTCAAATTTCGTTAGGAAGGACGTATCATTGCCCCGTATTTTCATCTCAATTGTTACTTCAGTAACTGATGAAGTTGTAGTCTTATTTTTTAGCTTGTATTTAATTTGATTGAGAAGATCGTTAACATGGGATTCGTTACCCTTATCATAACGCA
>JAAZLM010000009.1 GCA_012799315.1 Clostridiales bacterium
AACCTGACCCTTTGAACCTGTTGGTTAATACCAGCGTAGGGAAGCATTTCGTCCATTATGAGGATTGGGGCGCTTCGACTTTTATGCGAAGTGCCCTATTTTTATATTAAAGTGTCTTCCGCTACTTTGGAGTGCACTTTTATTTTCCTATGGCATCGGTAGCAAAATCACGAGGATTCCCAGCTCTGTCGGATCATTTCCCGATATGCTGGTAATTATATTAAATAAGACTTAGGAGGTTAAAACATGAAAAAGGTATTGAGTATTGCTGGATCCGATTGTAGTGGCGGTGCAGGAATACAAGCAGATTTAAAGACTTTTTCTGCGCATGGGGTATTTGGTATGACGGTAATTACATCTGTCGTCGCCGAAAATACCTGTCGGGTGATAGAGTATCAAGACGTTCGCCCCGACATCATAGCAAAGCAAATTGATGCAGTGTTTGAGGACATTCCGCCGGACGCTGTAAAGGTGGGAATGCTCCCTAATCGTGATGCGATGCGAATTGTCGCAGATCGGCTACGTGAATGGCAAGCAAAAAATGTAGTGATCGACCCCGTTATGTATGCAAAAAACGGCTGTGAACTGATGGATTCGGGCGCTATCGATGCTTTAATAGCTAATGTGATACCGCTTGCCGATGTATTGACGCCGAATATCCCAGAGGCGGAAAGAATCTGTGGAATGCGAATTCAATCACGGGACGATATGATTGAGGCGGCTCATTCAATACATAATATTGGCTGCGGATCGGTGATAATCAAGGGCGGTCATAGTGATGGGGATGCGGCCGATATTCTATTCGATGGGAATGAGGTCTACTGCTTTACTTCACCACGGATCAACACCAAGAATACCCACGGAACGGGCTGCACATTTTCGTCCGCCATTGCTGCGAATCTAGCTAAGGAGTATTCCGTCAATGAATCCGTCGGACTTGCAAAAGATTATATCACTGCCGCTATCGAAAATTCACTAGAAATTGGTCAAGGACACGGCCCAACTAACCATTTCTATAATTTTTTTATATATGGAGAATCAAAGATATGAATTATAAAACACAGATGCAAGCCGCAAAAAGCGGCAACGTCACAAAGGAAATGTTGCTAGTAGCTAAGAAGGAGCATATCCCCGTCGAACAGTTGCGTCAATTGGTATCGGCAGGACAGGTTGCAATACCTGCAAACATTAACCATACATCCCTATCGGCTGAGGGGATCGGCAATGGTCTTAGGACAAAGATTAATGTCAACCTTGGTATTTCTGGCGATTGCAAGGATTATTCTGCTGAAATGGAAAAGGTGGATCTAGCTATCAAATTCGGTTGTGAGTCGATTATGGATTTAAGTAACTACGGTAAAACCAATGTCTTTCGCAAGGAACTTATTGCTATGTCGCCCGCCATTATTGGAACTGTTCCAATGTATGATGCTATCGGTTATCTCGATAAAGATCTCACCGATATTACAGCACAGGACTTTTTAAAAGTGGTTGAATCCCACGCAAGAGAAGGTGTCGATTTTATGACGATTCACGCTGGTATTAATCGCCGTGCAATAGAACTATTCATGCGTGAAGAGCGAATTACCAATATTGTTTCCCGTGGGGGGTCGCTACTTTTTGCTTGGATGGAAATGACGGGTAACGAAAACCCGTTTTTCGAATACTACGATGATTTGCTTGAGATTTTGCGTGAATACGATGTTACTATCAGCCTCGGCGATGCATTGAGGCCCGGCTCAATTGCCGATGCAAGTGACGCCGCTCAACTAGGTGAGTTAATAGAACTAGGGAATCTCACAAAACGTGCATGGGATCGTGATGTGCAGGTGATAGTGGAAGGGCCCGGCCATATGGCTATTGATGAAATTGCTGCTAATATGACAATGCAAAAGCGCCTTTGCCACGGCGCACCGTTCTATGTATTAGGGCCGATAGTAACCGATATTGCACCCGGATATGATCACATCACCTCGGCAATTGGCGGTGCAATCGCCGCAACTCACGGCGCTGATTTCCTCTGTTATGTCACCCCGGCTGAGCATTTGCGACTGCCCGATCTAGATGACGTGCGGGAGGGCATCATTGCAAGCAAAATCGCCGCACATTCTGCCGATATAGCTAAGGGGATCCCTAATGCTCGGGATATTGATAATAAAATGAGTGCCGCTCGCCAACGTTTGGACTGGGAGGAAATGTTCGAATTAGCACTCGACAGTGAAAAGGCACGCCGCTATTATGAAAGTTCATCGCTTGGCGACAATAATCGCTGTTCGATGTGCGGTAAAATGTGTGCAATGCACACCACTAATCAAATCCTCGAAGGGAAAAAGGTCGAGCTTCTCCCTGAACAAGAGGACTGTGGAAAGAGGGACTAAATATGAATGATATTAAACAAGGAGCAGCGAATTTAATCAATAAAGTTAGGGGGGAATCGCCTCTTGTACATCACATTACAAACTATGTTACTGCTAATGATTGTGCCAACATGACATTGTCAATTGGTGGATCGCCCATTATGGCAGATGCAAAAGAGGAAGTTGCCGACATTGCTCGCATTGCCTCCTCGGTAGTAATTAATATTGGTACATTGAATGAGCGCACTATCCCATCAATGATAATGGCGGGCAAGGTTGCTAACGAATCTGGAATCCCAGTAGTATTCGATCCTGTAGGTGCAGGAGCATCAAGGCTAAGGAACGATACCGCCGATCGAATAGTTGATGAAATCAATATTACCGTCTTACGTGGCAATATTTCTGAAGTGACGTATCTCACGGGTAAAAAAGCGCAAACAAAGGGGGTAGATGCCTCCGAACATGATATGCAGAATATGAGCGGGACCGTTGCCATTGCTAAGCTTTTGGCGACTGAATTAGAATGCGTTGTTGCTATTACTGGTGCAGTAGATATTGTATCCGACGGGGAGCGAACTATCTGCATCAAAAATGGGAATCCGACGCTATCGAATATAACGGGGACTGGTTGCATGTGTTCCTCGCTCATTGGTGCTTTTTGTGGGGCTGCACCGAATATGCCACTGATTGCCACTGTTGCCGCATTGCTGACCATGGGTATCGCTGGTGAAATCGCCTTTTCAAAGGCTGGGCAGCTCGGCAACGGGAGTTTTCGCACTGCACTGCACGATGCAGTGAGCAAAATTGACACTGATACTTTAATGCGGAGGGCGAAAATCTATGAAGCCTAAAATCGACTACACATTATATCTTGTCACTGATAGAAATCTCATGTTCTCCCCCACTATCGAAGATTTAGTTGAGCAAGCTATTAAGGGCGGATGCACTTTAATCCAACTCCGTGAAAAGGATTCATCATCGTTAGAATTCTATGAAATGGCATTGAGGGTGAGGGAAGTAACAAATCAGCTAGATATACCGCTCATCATAAATGATAGGGTGGACATCGCTATTGCAGTTAATGCGGACGGTGTTCATATCGGGCAAAACGATCTCCCGATAGACGCCGTGCGCAATATCATTGGCTATGATAAGATAATCGGTGTGTCGGCAAGCAACCTTTCAGAAGCATTGAATGCCCAAAGGGGCGGTGCGGATTATCTTGGAATAGGTGCAATGTTCGCAACCGACACTAAATCCGATGCAAATCTCACCTCTTTCGATGAGTTGCAAAAAATTCGGGAGGCGATCAGCCTGCCTCTCGTTGTTATTGGCGGCATAAATCGGACTACCGCTCCCCTCTTTCACGGTAGCGGTGTCGATGGTTTGGCTGTCGT
This sequence comes from Clostridiales bacterium, assembly GCA_012799315.1. Classification (GTDB taxonomy): domain Bacteria; phylum Bacillota; class Clostridia; order Oscillospirales; family Ruminococcaceae; genus JAAZLM01. The sequence goes on from JAAZLM010000009.1 coordinate 3,755, forward strand.
TTCAGCCATTGCTGCTAGAGAAGATGTTTGCGGCGCCGCACGGGAGTTAAAGCAACTATTCCTAAAAGGGAGGTAAATACATGAAGGCATATATTTTTGATCTCGATGGCACTCTGCTCGATTCTATGTCGGTGTGGGAGCGAATCGATGCGGACTACCTATCAAGACGTGGCATTGAGGTGCCGCCGGATTATATTGATGCAGTATCGTCCCTCACTTTTTCGGAAGCGGCTCGGTATACGATTGAGCGATTTCGACTATCCGAAAGTGTGGATAGTTTAATTGACGAGTGGAACAACATGGCAATTAGTGCATATGGTAATACGGTTGCGCTAAAGGCCCATGCAAAAGAATATCTGCTCTCCCTTAAAAAACAGGGTGCTAAACTGGGTATTGCCACCAGTTTACCACCATTACTTTATGAACCTGCACTTCGCAATCACGGTATAATGGAATTGTTCGATGCTATTTCCTCTACCGATGAGGTATCGAGAGGTAAGACAAGTCCGGATGTTTTCTTACTTACTGCAAAGAAGCTTGGAGTTGAGCCGGAACGCTGTATTGTCTTTGAAGACATACCGGAAGCTATTAAAAGCGCAAAGCTTGCCGGTATGACGGTATATGGAGTCTATGATGATGCATCTAAGCAACATTGGGCGGCTATAGAGAAAATTGCCGATGGCGTTATCTATGACTTCAAAAGTAATTCAGTTAGTTCAATATTTTGATGTTTCAATCGGAATTTAATTGCAATGGTGCGATTCACAGAAGAATTCAAAAAAATAAAGCCAATGAGGTTAATCCTCATTGGCTTTTAAATGCTAGAACTTACTTGATAATAGTGAACATATTGCCGATAACGGGGAGTGGCTTTTGCAGTCCTTTACTTGCATTCACCATTCCTACAACTATTAAAGTAATTACTGCCACGTAGATAGCGAGCGATACTAGTCCTGCGAATAGTACTCCGAAAATCGGAACAAGACCAAGTGCTACTCCTAGAATAACATTCACAATATTGAGTGCTATGGAAGTAAATAGTAGTAGTAGCGATTGGTTCGCATGGAACTTCCCAAT
>JAAZLM010000129.1 GCA_012799315.1 Clostridiales bacterium
CCGATGTTAATGATATTACAGGCAAATTAATTGATGAAATAGAATTTGCTACGTTGACCGAATTAGATGATGACAGGCTCAATTTCTTTTATAAAATCGATGATGACATTATAGATTCATATTCTGCGTATATTTGCGGGTCGGCGGGATTCCCAGATGAAATTGCCGCATTTAAGCTCAGTGATGGCGCTGATGCGCAGCAAGTCAAAAATGCAATTGACAGTAGAAGAGAGACACTCGTCGGCAATTTTAAAGATTATCGCCCGGAAGAAATGCCTAAAATCGATAGTAGCGTCCTCTTTACTAAAGGTAATTATATAATTTTTGTGGTTAGCGGTGAAAATGATAAGGCTGCAGATATTATCAAAGATTTCTTTTAACATGGCGAATTACTAATCGGGAGGAAATTGAATGGTTATTGAGAGTTTGGCGATTTTCGGGATAATATTGGCGATTTCCATAATATTTTTGCGATCTAAGCGAAAGGATTATGCAGCTACAACTTTGCCACTTTTGATTTTGCCGGCTGCAAATATTTTAATTTCCATCCTATCTAGCAGCATTGCGAAGCTGCCGTTCGGGCAATTAACCACGATAATGTTCGTCAACATTGCGGCGGCGCTCATATCATGTGTTATCGTCGGTGTCGCATCACTCAAATTCACAAAGCGGCACACTGGTATAACATATATTGTGATATGTATTTTATTCAATGTATTGCTCGCAACTATCCTACTCCACCATTATCTTGATAAACTATCTAACTAACATATTTATAATAAAAAGGATACCTTGATTGGGTATCCTTTTTATTATAGTTTCAGCTCTATATCGAATCTTCTCATCCAGCTTTCTACTTGTATAATATATGCTAATACCTGCGGCCCTGTCATCAGCTGACCATACCATGGCTTATGGAATGACTTTGCATTCGTTTCAATTAGCTCACGTATGCGCCCTTTATCGATGAACTCTAGCACCCTTGAATTCTTATCCTCAATAATCCCGCTCATAATCGTCTTTACACTTTCGAGATAATTGGGATTATGCGTTTTAGGATATGGGCTTTTCTTCCTCCAGATAATATCGCTAGGGAGTAAATCCTTGAATGAATATCGCAGTAGACCTTTTTCCCTATCATTATATGATTTCATATGCCATGGAATATTATACGCATACTCAATTATTCTATGATCGCTGAACGGAGTGCGGATATCAATGCCACTTACAGAACTCATTCTGTCGTTCCTGTCCATCAATGTTTTCATGAACCATTTGATGTTTAAAAGGAACATGGTGCGCATTCTTTTTTCTAGTGGGCTATCACTCTCAAGGTAACTTGTCTTGCCGACAGTTTCTTGGTAATAAGTATCTACATATTCATTAGCATCAAGATCCTTGAATATCCCACGACACACTAATCTTTTTCTTAAATCAGTCGACACCGACCATGGGAATCCATCTTTAAATAAGATATCTTTCTTGTGGAACCACGGGTATCCACCGAAAATCTCATCAGCACATTCTCCCGAAATTGCTATATCAAAATCTTTCTTGACCTCTTTACAAAAGAGTAGCAAAGACGAATCAACATCTGCCATACCGGGAAATCCTCTTGCATATACAGCATTATCAAGCGCATTAATTAATTTCGGTGTGTCAAGTAGGATTGATTTATGATTCGAGCCAATTGAATCAGCCATGCTTTTCGCATATGGCGTATCCGAATTGGGCTGAAATGCCGATGATTCAAAGTTAATGTCATTATCTACATAATCAACCGAATATGTAGTTAGCTTTTTCCCCTTTTCACCATAATTCTTTGCTACTATGGCGCTAATTATACTTGAATCGAGCCCCCCCGATAGGAATGTGCATAGTGGCAATTCAGTTGATAACTGCCTTTCAATACTATCGGTGATTAGGTAATTGACCTTTTCCGTCGTGAGCACCATGTTATTATTGTGCTCGAGTGCCCTTATTCTCCAGTATTCATGTTCGCTGATTGCGTCCTTACTAACTTCGATGAAGTGAGCCGGTTTTAACTCCTTGACACCTTTGAAAACACCGTCGCCCGGAGCCTTGCCGGGGCCTAGTAGCATAATGCTCGCTATTCCCAGTCTGTCTATTTCCGGCTTTATATATGGATGTGCAAGCAAGTTTTTTATCTCGGATGCGAATATTATGCCACTTTCATACCTATAAAAGAATAGTGGTTTAGCTCCGATTCTATCCCTTGCTATAAAAAGTTGTTTTTCTTTATCGTTCCATATCGCAAAGGCATATTTCCCGTTAAATTTGTCAAGGCATTCCCTCCCCCATTTTATATATGAAAGTAGAAGAAGCTCGGCATTCGATTTTACGTTGACGTCTTGACCATCTTTAGCAAATTCCTTTTTAAGTTCAGTGGCATTGTATATCACACCATCGAATATTATAGTATATCTTGCACCGTCAGCATCGCCCACTAATGTTTTGCTCATTTGATTTGTATTTTCTTCTATCTGCGCTTTACTTATCATATAGGCATCGCTGCATTTAAACTGATTAATGCTTATATCTGCAGCTCCAAAAAAAGTATCGCCAATCCGTCTCATGACCTCATCTTGTTCATATAGGTTCTTTTTATAATCAACCCATCCAGCAATCGTACCCATTATCTTTCCTCCTAATATTCCAGTTATCACTCTATTATTATATGAGGGAAAATAACAAAGTTGCACTAAGGAGTTACTTTTCTTCTCCTTAGTGCAACATTCTCTTTATATGTAGATTATCTAAACCTTAATATCTTCATCTTGTTTTAAATATCTTTCTTCGTTACGTTCTAGATATTTAGTAGCAATCTCTTTTATATTATCTTTTATATACTCATTCTCGGTAATTTCTTCGAAAAAGTCATAGATCTTTTTATCATTCACCCGTGATAATCTTTGCGCTATATAATGATGTGTCGCAACTAGATTAACTTCCCTCATGACGGAAATGGCAAAGTCGATGAATCTCGCAACATCGGTATATAGAAGAAAGTTTATTGCTGTTACGATGCTTTCATATAAATTGCGGCTAACAATAACACGGCCGTTATGCGATGTTTTACTCTCAAGTAGGGCAAGCAATTCATCGTCAGTTATTCCCGATATTGTTTGAGCGCTCAAAATCATCTGAGCATCGGGGAGTAGCTCGCTTTTTTCAATTATTTCATCACTCCAGCTAACATGACCACGAACGGGCTCACGATTATTATATTGGTGTTTGATTTTATAATAATTCACCGGCTTTTTTTCTTTCCTTAATTGGAGCGCTTTCCTCGAGATAGTTTGCGGTATTAGTTCGAACGGTAGTTTGCACGATATTGACGCAAGACCTGTTGCCTTCCTAACTATATCGCCACTGTCCTCATCTTCAACTTCTTCAAATAAAACTTCGTCAATCCTTTCAATCACAATGCCGTAGAAATCGACCTCTTCCAATGTGCAGGCTGCGGCACGGTGGTGACCATCAAGCAATGCACAGAACAGCCCTTCAATTTGCAGTGCTATTCCAGCGAGATTATCGCCGTTTCGGATTTGTTCACGGTATGACTCGATCTTTTGCTCATCGTAATGAACGGGGGAAATCGTCGGTAGTAAAAAGCACGGTAGCAATGTTTCATTAGGTGAGTCGGCGCAATCCCTATGGGCGGTTCCCACCATCTCCTTGGGTATTGATGATAGACTCCAGAAGAAATTCCCTGCGCCGTCGGTCGGATAGAGCTTAGTGTAATAAATTCCATATAGGCCCTCACTCATATTAGACAGTATCGGGTATACTGCATTAACAGCACCTTCAAGCGAAGTATATCCGGTATTCCCGGCATCTTCTATTAATCGGGTTATCTCCCTGCTAGCATCTTCCCTACCGTATCCTGAGCAAATCATTTTATCATTGCATCGTCCCTTACCTTTGAGGGTGGTAATATTGATAATCGGATAATCTTCAATGCATAGTGAGTTGATGAAAGCAGTCTTGTCATCGATGCGGCGTGCATTTCCAAGATTATGCTTCGATATTGTGCCCTTACCATTTTCCAAATATATAATTGCCATGTCTTTACCACCAAGGCGCATTATCTCATTAAATTTAATTTTAGGCTCGGACAAATTAATCACCCCTGCTTTTCTGGTACATTGAGTGCCCCAACTACATTTATTATCCAGTCATAGTTTTCTGCTGTTATGCTGTTGATGGGCAGCCATAGCTTCTGATGGTTTTTAATTGCGAATATAAGCATTGTATCCGTAACACTGTATGAATTGACTTCACTCCATGGGATAATATCATTGAAAGTATTTATACATTCTTCAATAGCGGCGATGCCGATGGGCGATATGATGAAACAAATAGAAACACCTAGTGCTTCATCACTTTTTTTCATTCTTCGAATTAAAGACTTATCAATTAGATAGTAAATCAAGCTCAACATAATGGCGGCGGTCAGCGCAATTAAAATTGATATAATCATATCCGCCCAAACATCATCAATGATATTCGCATGATGACGCCTGAGCATGAAAAATGTTATGATAGATAAAATAAAAGTACATAACCATATATACTTCAATATCCTTTGAGTTGTAATTGCAATATTCGCCTGAAGGAGTTCTTCATAATTATACTTATTTTTGTATACTAATGTGTTCTCCGGTAGATCGGCATTTATGTAAGATGTCTTATTCGGCAACACTCTTTGTAAGTGACGGTATTTGAAATTTTCTTTAGATTGTGCTTCCATAATAGCTCTGCACGATAAAATTTCCTCCACCGAATTGAACCATTCCTTCTGCAAAATGACCTTTTCCCCACGCTTTAAGTTTATCTCGAACCGACCTATATTCTCATATATTCCTGTCACGTCATGCCATGAGTATATAGTTGGGGATACACTATTATCACTAAATATAGTGAAGTAATCGGATATAATGTAGGTATTATCGCCCGACGGCGATTGTACTTCTACCCCATCAACATTGAGAAATGCCATTCTATTCACCTCATTATGTATAATTATACCACGTTTTAATATCCTAAATGAATACTAAAGTTTAAATACAAAAACAATTTAAAGTGAATGAAGTGAGTGAATTTATATACACAGTATTAACAAATAAATAGCTTACATATAAGGCTTTTAATGGGATGGGATTATATTTATATTGGGTAATAAAAGCTAATTTTTTTGGATTTATCTTGCGTTTCGTATTACTTTTTGTTATAATGTATGAAAGATATAGTCTCTGATGGCGTGAATTTGTGAAAAAAGATCTTAGAGGTGTGTTTATGAAAAAACGTAATTGCAAGCGTGGTAAGTTCCTAGTATTCTTATTGGCGGCTTTTAATGTCGCTGCGGGCTACATAATATCCCATTATGTTGGCGATTTTAGAAAATCGCTTGCGGGGATCGGCATTCTGCTCATCGTTGATTTTCTTCTAATTTTCGTGCTCGGAATTTTTCCATCTATTTATGGTAGTAGGGATGATTCACCATCGTTAAAGCATGATATTGATGCATTGCTCAGTTCCGTCGATAAGATAACGGAGGGTGGATTCAGTGATAAAGTTGATATTGTCGCCGATAACGAAGTCGGGCAACTAGCGGCCGCATTTAACTTCCTACTTGAGAATGTGATTAAGTTTGTTAAAGAGTTAGATCAACTATCCGACGAATCCTCCAACACATCAAGGAAATTGGAAGACATAACGGACAGAACGTCGCAGGTAATGCAAGAGGTTAACTATACCTTGCATTCATTGAGCACAAATACACAGGACTTGAACCAGAACTTCGTAAAAATTTCTGACGGAGCTAGGGATGTCAATGTCTTGACTGCTAGCGGTATCAGCGATTTAACAAATTTTGAATCTAAAATGGGGCAGATCCTGACCGATGCCAATTCCGCAAGTGAGCGGATTAGCGGACTCAGTGCTACGGCACAAGAAATGACTGACTTCATTGACGTTATCTCGGATATAGCATCGCAAACTAACCTACTAGCACTCAATGCTGCAATTGAGGCGGCTAGGGCTGGGCAATATGGGAAAGGATTCGCTGTTGTCGCTAGTGAAGTTCGCAAGCTTGCTGTTAATACACAAAATGCACTTCAAGATATTAGTGAAATCATAGATAGCTTCACTGAAGAAACTAAGGAAACGGCAAGGGTTATCCTTGAAAATAATAAGCAGATTGAGGATGGGAGTAAGATCCTTGACGAAACATCGAAAACATTCAATACAATATCCGATAATATTGGTGAGATCGTTGAGATAATTGATGAATCCGCACAGGCAAGCTCGCAAATAGCATCGAGCAGTGTTGAAATTTCCGACTCGATGGGGATTCAAACTGAATCAATTGCAGAAATTGCCTCACTTTCAAGAGATCTCTCGGCAATGTCATCGGAATTAAAGACGCAACTGGCTGAATCGCAAATCGGTGGTAATACGATCGATATAGATATGAGTGAATTCGATAGGGAATACGGCAAAATTACCGACGATGATATTAGAAATATGCGCAGTGAACTAGGAATCGGCGATCGATTTGCTGTTGGAATGATAGCAAGGCTTGAGCCGATAAAAGGGCATGATTTCCTATTCCAAGCGTTGCGGAATACTGTTCGCAAACATCCGAATATTGTGTGCGTATTAACGGGTGACGGCTCTATTGAAGATAAACTAAAGGATCAAGTAAAACAAATGGGGCTCGACAATAATGTCATTTTCCTCGGCTATCGCAAGGATATTCATATGATGCTTGCAATCCTTGATCTAGTCATACTATCTTCCCAACATGAGGCAATGCCGCCACGCACGATGCTTGAGGCAATGGCGGCGGCAAAGCCAATTGCTGCTACGAAAGTGCGTGGACACATCAATGTCATCG
>JAAZLM010000130.1 GCA_012799315.1 Clostridiales bacterium
GACTTATTCTTTGCTGTTACAGTTATAGTAACCGTATCTTTATTTTTAAATAAATTTTCTTTCACCAAAAGATATTTTGTATCTCTGGTGGGATCCTTAATTTTCTCTCCATCTACATAAATAAAATAATCTATATCGCTACCCGTTACACCTTTCCACGTAATTGTAATGAATCCGTCTTTTTCACCTGTCTGTTTAAGGCTTGTCGGCGCATCGGGAGCTCTATTCTCTTCAATGATCTCCTCGAATACCTTACCGTTTCGTGTAGTTTCTTTTGAAGTGCCAGCATTAAAATCAACGTCGTATTCTGCATACTTTTTGGCATCGTCTTTTTCCCCACCCTCAATGTTTACTCTTATAAATACTTTAGCTTTACCACTGCCACTAAGTTCTACCTTCCATTTATCTGTAATTTCCACATTAACGGTTGCGGTCTTCATTTCCACCCCATCGACATATGCTATGAAAACAAATGAACCTTTATTGCCCTTAGGGATTGGAACATTAATTGTGAGGTCGTTCTTAGGCGGCTTCCCGTTGCTAACTTCAATAGTTACAACATCGCCACTTTTTAGCACTGTGCCCTTTGGAGGATCTTGACCGACTACTTCGCCCTTTTTCTCGGCGGAATCGACTGTTTCAACTTTAACAATGAGGCTCAATTCGTCAAGCTCGGATTTTGCCTTTTTCTCCGTCATGCCGATTAAATTCGGCACTGGCTTATCGACTTCCTCGATGCCTTGGCTAATATAAACCTCAACTTCCGTACCGGACTCGACCGTTTCACCTACTTCGGGAACTACATCGAATACGAATCCTTTAGTATGTTCACTGAATCGCATTCTTTGAACGGGCTGCAGCCCCGCCTCAAGTAAGATACTCATCGCTTCTTCGGCTTCAAGCCCATTGACTGGTGGGATTGTCACCATTTTTGTACCTTTACTAACCTTAACTTTGACGGTTTGACCCTTTTTAACCATGCGACCCTCATGTATATCTTGCTCGAATATCTGCCCTTTTTCATAGTCCGAATATTCTTGCAATTCTTCTTCAATATTAATATCGGTGTGCAGAGTCCGTGCTTCTAAGAAATCAAGCCCGACAAGATTCGGCATTTCTATGTCTTCGCCTTTGCTAGAGCCGAATCCCTTTGTTACGGAGATGAATATAACTATCGATGCTATCAGAACAAATGCCGTCGCAATAGCGGCAAGGATTGGAACAAGGGGCGACTTCGCCTCCTCGTATTCATATTCCTCATCATCTTCATCATCGCCGTCCGCATTATTTGCGGCGGGATTTGCTATATCAAAGTATTTTGTTGTTTCATCTTGGTTTAAGTATTTATATTCAAAGACAATGCTAGGATTCTTCTTAAATTCCTCAATATCTTTAATCATTTCAGCCGCCGATTGATAGCGTTTCGTGCTATCTTTTTGCATCGCTCTTTGCACAATTTCTTCCAGTCCTTCGGGGATTGTGCTGTTAATTTCGGTAGGGGATTTAGCATTGCTCTGCATATGCATCAATGCAATAGCGACGGGATTCTCCCCGACAAAGGGCTTCTCCCCAGTGAGCATTTCAAATAGCATCACACCGACTGCATATAGATCACTCTTTTCATCGGTTATGTCGCCACGGGCTTGTTCCGGGCTGATATAATGTACTGAGCCGATCGTCTTATCGGATACGGTTTTACCCTCTTCCCGTGCGAAACGTGCTATGCCAAAGTCCATTACTTTTATAGTGCCATCTTGGAGCAACATGATGTTCTGCGGCTTAATATCACGGTGTACTATGCCCCTATCATGCGCATGTTGCAATGCCCTCAAAATCTGAATTGTAAAGTGGATTGCATCCTTCCATTTTAGGACGCCCTGTTGTTCTATGAATTCAGTGAGAGTTATTCCATCGATGAATTCCATTACAAGGAATTGAATTTTGTCCGAAAATCCAACATCGAAAATTTTGACGATGTTTGGATGCGAAAGTAGTGCTATCGCCTTTGACTCATTGCGGAATCTTCTAAGAAAATCATCATCTTCTGCAAGATCATTTCTTAGGATTTTCACAGCGACGATTTTATCCTCGATAATATCGTTCGCCTTATATATATCTGCCATTCCGCCAACGCCGATTAATTCGAGAATCTCATAGCGTCCATCGAGCCTGCGCCCAATATTCTTATCCATTTAAGTCACTCCCGTTTTTTTCATTTGATATTAAAACTACAGTTATATTATCATAGCCGCCACACTCATTAGCCTTATCAATTAACGCGTCACTAGCCGCATCTATATCATGACGTTTAATGATGTCAAGGATTTTACCCTCGTCTAAGTACCCCGATAATCCATCGGAACATAGCAGAATCTTGTCGATTGAAGATATATCAATCTCAAAATAATCAACAGAAATATCTTCTCTTGCTCCCACGGCACGGGTAATATAATTCCTATGTGGATGTTCCTGAACTTCATCTTCTGAAATCTTGCCCTGTTCTACAAGCATCCTCACCATTGTATGATCTTTTGTTATTTGATTAATTCGCCCATCCTTGGTAATGCAATATGCCCTACTATCACCAACATTTATAATATATGCTCTTTGCCCTTGAATTACAACCGCAACGCAAGTTGTTCCCATCCCCTGCATTTCAGGGTCGCTCGCCTTTTCATATACTAATGTGTTTGCAGCATCAATTGAAGTGATCATCAAATTCCTGAGCGAATTCCCATCTATATCGTTACGCAGGCCCTTATGCATCCTATCGCTAAAAATATCCATAGCCATTTCGCTTGCAACACCACCGGCATTCTCGCCGCCCATGCCATCGCAAACTATCGCCATTATAACATCATCTTTGATATACCCGACCCAGACTCTATCTTGATTTTCAGTTCTGACTAGTCCGATATCTGTTTTTGAAACGAACTTCATATTGTTGTTTCCACCTTTAGTTAATATCTTCCGTCCGATATTCCTTCCTTAGCTGGCCACAAGCGGCATCAATGTCCGCCCCTAAGGTTCTACGAATAGTTACACTCATGCCGCCTTGCTCCAGTCTATTCTTAAATGCGGCCGCTCTATCCTTGCTGCTTGGCATGTAATCTCTTTCGTCGATTTTATTAATTGGTATCAAATTTATATGATTTGGGAATCCGCTAAGTATCGATGCTAATTCATCGGCACACTCGATACTATCGTTCATCCCATCAATCAGCGCATATTCAAAGGTGATCCGCCTGCCCGTGATCTCAAAATACATCTTGCAAGCCTCAATCAATTCACTAATTTTATAATTATTTGCAATGGGCATTAATTGCCTTCTTAATTCATCGCTGGGTGCATGCAAAGAAATTGAAAGTGATAGTCCGTATCGCTTTTTTGCCAGTTCGTGAATCTTATCTATCTTACCGCAAGTTGATAATGCTACATTCCTTAAACTGAAGTCATGTCCATCTTCACTTGATAGAATATCTAGGAATCGTGTCACATTATCATAGTTGTCAAGCGGCTCACCAATACCCATCAATACTATATTAGAAATTTTCTTACCGCTCTCACTCTCAGCCGTATAGAGTTGACTTAGCATTTCACCAGCTGTTAAATTTCTTTCAAATCCTGCAATAGTCGATGCGCAAAATCTACACCCCATCTTACAGCCGACCTGTGTAGAAATACATAGGCTATTCCCATGTTTATAATTAATCACCACTGCCTCGACAACTGCACCATCATTCAACTTATAAAGATATTTTACCGTATTATCTAGCCCGGATACAAGCTTTTTAACAATCTTTAGTGAATATATGTAAAAATACTCATTTAAAACTGTGCGAAACTGTGCAGAAAGATTAGTCATTTGATTAAAATCCTGCACTTTATGCTTATGCAACCACTCGAAAATCTGCCCGGCTCTAAATTTTTTCTCACCTAAAGCTAGAACACTTTCCTCAAGTTCATTATAATCCATCGATAAAATATCTTTTTTCATTGTTTTATTTAACTCTCCTGAATGCGGCGATGAAGAATCCATCACCGCCGTTTATATCGGGGAAAAGTGTCTTTACACTCCCATCATGCGACGTTTCACCATCGGAATTTATCAGCAACTCCGGTAAGGGCATTCTACTAAAATTCTCATTGTGCGCATTATAAAAAGTATCGGCAACATTGTCATTTTCCGCCCTACTCAGTGTGCATGTCGTATATAATAGGACTCCACCTACCTTAACATATTTTGCGGCATTACACAATATATCTAACTGAATTTCTGGCATTTTCGCAAAATCATCGCTATTTTTATACTTGATCTCGGGCTTTCTCCTAATAATGCCAAGCCCCGAACACGGTACATCGCATATTACCCCATCGGCAAGTGGGATATTCTCATTAAAGACTTTCGCATCGCCTTGACTTGCTTTTATGATTTTGATGCCGAGCCTTTTGGCGCCCTGTTCAATTAGGCGTGTCCTATTCCTGTGTAAGTCGAATGCTAGAACACTGCCCTCATCATTCATCAGCTGCGCTATTGTGAATGCCTTGCCACCCGGCGCACTGCAGAGGTCAAGTATTGTTTCTCCCGATTTTGGGCTAAGAGCATGGCAACATAATTGCGCTGAAATATCTTGAACATGGAAGAATCCATGTTTATATATATCGTTACTTTGTATGCTGCCCGATCCCTCAAGGATAATGCTATCGGGGGCAAGCGGCGATATTGCCGCCTTTATTCCTGCGGCATTAATTTGGCTGTGCAATTCCTGTGTGCTAATCTTAATCGTATTTGTGCGAATTGCAATTGGCGGCACTGTTATTGATGCCGTCAGTATCCTATCTAAATTCCCCTGCCCGTATTCGCTCTGCCACTTTTCTACTAGCCATTCGGGGCATGAATATTCTACTGAAAGGGATTGAGCCTCATTCCCGCTAGTGGGCAATTCCTTGCCATCACGGATAAAACTGCGTAAAACCGCATTAATGTAGCCTTTAGCCTTTATCTTCCTAACGAATTCTGCAAGCTTCACACTTTCATTAACTGCGGCGCTATCGGGTACTGAATCCATATATAGAATCTGGTATATCCCTATACGAAGTATTTGAAGCACATCGGGTGAAATTTTCTTAATATTAATATTGGAATGTGCTGCAATTACCGCATCAAGTGTTATTCGTCTTTCGATTACACCATAGAATAGTGCTGTCGCAAACGATTTATCCTGCCTGGATAGATTGCTTTCTTCAAGCTTTTTATCCAGCATTATATTTGAATAGCCGGTAGTTTTATTCATTTGAACAAGTAAATTCAGCACTATCTGTCTTGCATTTTTCATTAATAGCCTTCCCATCTAAAAGAATGTTAGACCCCTGAATATCTCTCTAACAAGCACCCTTTCCACATGGAATAGCTCTATTCCATATATTATTCCTCTATTTTCTAGCTCCTTATGTCCCGTGTTTGCCTCATTGACAATGAAGGGAATTGTAGCCGCCCGAATTATGAAAGCGATTAGCAATAGTAGGAATCCAAATTGATATATGAACATAACTGCACTTGGCATAACTTGCAATCTCACTACAATATATAGAATAAAAACCCATGCGCTATATAGTGTTTTCGATAGCCAATTAAACAATTTAATTATGTCGAAGGAGCGCCCATCATTAAAATATCTTATTATCCTGCCAACTTCACGC
>JAAZLM010000010.1 GCA_012799315.1 Clostridiales bacterium
GGAGGTAAAAACATGATTTTATCACGTAGAGCTATTGTCAGATTAATTACTTTTTCTGTTGCGATAATTGCAGTTCTAGGATTTAATGCATACGACAATAGTCGTAAGGTGGACGAACTCACACGCACAATTCATTATAGCTATCAAAGAGCGATCGAGGATCTATCAACAAGTGTTGATAATATTAAAACTACCCTAAGTAAGGGAATGTACGCCTCTTCGCCGGAGATGATGTCGGATCTATCCGTCAAATTATGGGCGGATTCCAACACGGCGAAAACGACTCTTGCACAATTGCCAATTGGTGAGCTTAATCTTGAGAGTACCTATAAATTCCTATCACAAGTTGGCGATTATTCTCAGAGTCTAGCTAAAAAGGTGGCAGACGGTGATGAATTGACTGATGAGGAAAAGGAGAATATCAAGAAACTACACGGCTTTTCTGAAAAGCTATGTGATGATATGTGGGAGATTCAATCCCAGATGCAACAGGGCTTAATCTCATTCAACACTGCTAAAAGCCTAATGAATAATTCTGAGGAGAGCCAGCCGGATGTTAAAGATGGATTCAAAGGATTCGAGGATCAATTTGAATCGTACCCGACATTAATATATGATGGGCCATTCTCCGACCATATATTACAGAAAAAGCCCGAATTAACTAAAGATAAGGAAAATGTATCCCGTGAAAAGGCACTTGATAAAGCACTCAAGGCGACGGGACTCAAATCATTGGAAGATGACGAGGACGAGGGCGGTAAAATGCCGTCATATAGCTTCAAAGGTGAGAACACAAGTGTATCGGTAACAAAAAAAGGCGGACTACTATCATATATGATTAAAAGTAGGGAAGTGCTAGAAGAAAATATCTCCACTAAAGAAGCAAAGAAAAAGGCGGAAGAATATCTAAAAGCGCTGGGAATTAAAAATATGAAGACAACCTATCACGAAACATTATATAATTCCTGCACGATAAATTTCGCCGCCATGGATGGCGATGTCACCCTATATACTGACTTAATTAAAGTCACTGTCGCATTGGATAATGGCGAGATACTAGGATTCGACGCACGTGGATATATTGTTAACCACCATGAAAGAGATTTAGAGAAGCCAAAGATTAGCGAACAAGAAGCAAGGGAAAAGGTATCGTCAACACTTGAAATCAAAGATAGCAAATTAGCATTAATACCGACACAGGGACTGAATGAAAAGCTAACCTATGAATTCAAATGTACGGACAAAGAGGGTAAGAATATTCTAGTCTATATTAATGCCATGAATGGCAAAGAGGAGCAAATCCTAATCCTCATTATCAGCGAGGACGGAATGCTAACAGTATAGAACAGCATAAAAAGAACCGCACCATTGTTTTGGTGCGGTTTCCCTATGCTATATTTTCAAATGCTTTTGCAAGAATGTAATAGCTCCATCAATCCATGCACCGCAGTGCGGATCAACAAACATATCATGCCATGCAGTCGTCTTATAACAATCGGCAAGTCCATGGGGCCCCTCATCATAAATGTGCAGCTCACACGGTACTTTATTCTTAATAAGAGCATTCGCCATTACGAGTGAATTTTGAGCAGGTACGAGATCATCGGTTGCGGTATGCCAGATGAATGTCGGCGGTGTATGTTCATTCACATACCTTTCTGCCGATAGCGATCTGCGTTGGGATTTGCCAGCCTTTTCCCCTAGTAATATATCGAATGAATCCTTGTGCGGAGAAACAACACCGCTTATTACAGGGTAGCTTAGCACTGCCGCATCCGGTCGTAGGATCCGTGGTGCAATGCCAACATATCGGTTAAGAAATGGCTCATTCCACATCGTGCTAATCGATGCGGCAAGATGCCCGCCTGAAGAAAATCCACAAACAGCAATCTTATTAGGATCAATTGAATATTCCTTGTACCTCATGCGGATATTCGCAAGTGCCCACGCAGCATTGATCAGCGGTTGAGGATGTTTTTTATTGACAGTGTAGGTAAGTACAAATGCATTGAAGCCTTTTGCGAGGAATTGCATCGCAATTGGCTCCCCCTCCCGATCCGATACCATAGTATAGCCACCACCCGGGAAAATTAGAACTGCCGGCCTAGCCGAGCAAAATTCTAACCCCGAGATATTATCGAGTAAATATGCCTTGAGCACGACTGTTTTCCGCTCATTTAGATAAAAAGTTTTAATGACCACATTATCATGCCTTTCTGATTAAAGTGAATTAAGCTAGTAATACCATGTTCTACACAGTATTTAGATATTACGCATTGAAAGGGGTTTTTTACGGTATCTTGCAAATTTGAATCCAAGCTGCTTTGCCACGAAGTCGAAAATTTCCCTTGTCATTCTATATAGCTGCTCCATATCCTTCTCCCTAATATCAAGAGGATTATCGGGCGGATAGCGTGTTTCTATATATAGACGATTAAGGCGAGCACTCTCATCTAGCCATTCGGAGAAGCTACTATCAATGGCGATTGCCTGTTTGCATAGCCAAGTTAGATTATGCCCATCTAAAAGGCGGTGAGTCTTATATAAGATATATGCCTTGAGCGATTTTTCAACGCATTGTTGACAATGGAACGCAGCGGATAGATAGCACGATTCATTCTCCATTAGAATTGCAGCACTTGCTATATCTATCCTAGAATGATATAGCCAGTCAAAATACCTCTTGCTGTCGGTAGTTCTAGTTCGCCGTCTTGTCATATAGTACCACCCCCGTCGCATTAATCTTCTCTGCAAATGAATGAGGAATCTGCAATAGCCGATCCCATTCATCTGGGGTATATATTATTATATCATATGGTATACAGCAGTCAATACTAATATATATATCTTTTTCGAGTTGCTCCTTATCAGTAGTATCAATCACCATACATATCTTAAAGCTAGTAATCTCATTCCTGATATTCAGCTTGTAACTGAACATGATGATTTTGTTCGGATCAAAACTTGCCACAATCTGGCTTGCAAGTTCCTTGATAATCGGGCTACTAATCATAACACCATCCTCCTAATTCGGCACTGGATTAAAACATATAACTATAACGTCGAAGCGTCATAATCTAGTCAATATGTTAAACGTAAAAAATCATATTATTATTTCAACATCTTATACTATTATAGTTCATACTATACCACTTTGCAATAGATAAAAGCAATTCACTATACAACTTATACAAAAAATGCGCTAAAGACACGCAATATTCTACATAACTATTCTATATACCCCCTTGTTATTTAAAATAGAACCTTTATAATATACATGAGTAACAAGTAAAGAGCCTTTTGATATGATAAAAAGGCGTTTGTGAGAAAATAATGAACAAAAAAGGGAGGGCGCCTCCTTGTCAATTTAACACAGTTAGGTGGTAAACAATGTTTCAAGTAAAATGGTTATGGCAGAACATGAAGGGATA
>JAAZLM010000131.1 GCA_012799315.1 Clostridiales bacterium
ATATCTTCCTCTGGGTAGTCGACCCATGCGGCTATATCACCGCAAATTGATATGATAGTGTCGGTGATTGCCTCAACTCTTTTATGCAATACACCATCACGAGTTGCAAGCGCCGCCCTATGGAGTTGGCTCTCATTGGCATTAATTATATCCATGACGGATTCCGCCTGTGTCAAACTCAGTTTACCAGAAAGGAATGCCCTTTTTGTAAATTCGCCCGCCTCGGCAGGTATTGCGCCATTTTCAAGGCAGGCACGAAGAACCTCCCTAGATGTATATAATCCACCATGGCAAGAGATTTCAGCTACATCTTCACCGGTATAGCTATGGGGGGCACGATAAATTAATAGCACTCCGTCATCGATTTCCCTCCCGTTATTATGGATCTTGCCATAACAGGCGGTATATCCACGCATCTTTTCAATATCCCTTTCCCGTGCGGGTGAGAAGATCTTTTTAGCTATATTAATGGCATCACTACCTGAAATGCGAACAATTGCGATACCGCCTATTGAGTGCGGTGTCGATATTGCAGCAATTGTGCTACCCATTTAATTCCCTCCATTCTCTGCATAAAACAGCACCTAGCCTGAGCCAGGTGCTGTTAGTTCTCTGCTTAAATATCCAGCTTTTCAAAAAGCCCCACGTCATAAGTCTTTTCATTTTTATCATCTGCGGTAATATCGGGCGCCTTTTTCCTTTGATATTCTTTTTCAAACGAAGTCATGAAAACATCACTGGACTGCTTTTGTGGGCGATTCCTTTTTCCGCCCCTTCTATCACGATTGTCTTTATTATATCTAAGCTTCTTAGTAGTAGATCTGATTATAACCTTGCGGTATGGATCTTCTCCCTGGGATCTAGATGTAACACCCTCAACATTTGCTACCGAGGAGTGAATAATGCGTCTTTCATACGGATTCATCGGCTCAAGAGTCGATGTCCTGCCCGTTTTAGCAACTTTCTTTGCTATTTTAGTTGCAAGATCTTCAAGTGTTTTCTTGCGTTTCTCCCTATATCCGCAGCTATCAACAGTGATCCTGAAATATTCGCTATCACCCTTATTACAAGCAAGCGATGCTAAGTACTGAAGCGCATCCAATGTTTCGCCCCGTCTGCCGATAATGACGCCCATCCCATCACTGACTATGTCGAGCACTGCGCCACCTTCAACATAGGTTATTTCAACGCTGGCATTGTCTATATTCATTTTTTCTAGAATAGTGCTAATATAGTTAGCAGCGATTTCCGCCTTGTTCAATGTGTAGGTCGCCTTAACCTTTGCATCGGCTTTAGCTATCCCGAATATGCCTTTTTTAGGTTGCTCAATTACCTCAAAATCGATCTCTTCCAGTGCAACATCGAATTCCTGAGCTGCTAGCATCTTTGCCTCTTCGATTGTTTTTGCCTGAAAATACTTTTCTTTAGTCCTCATCTTCTTTAGGAGCCCCTTTCCGCATACTGGCAAACTTATACTTCAATTATTCATCGCCGTATTTCTCAGCCATTCTCTTCCTAGCTTCGGCGAGTCTTTTCTTATCAAGTTCTTTCTTACTTAATTTTTTCTCACTATCTTTATTTTCATTATCATCTTCTTCGACTTCTTCAGCATGGGTATAGATCTTACCTGTTTGCATACGTCTTTTCTCAACTTCAGCCTCGGCATATGCCTTTAATTTCTCCGGGCTATATAGAATCCCCAATATAATCGTCTGTGCAATGATGAAAATATTCGATATAATCCAGTAAAATCCAAGCCCTGCAGGCACTTTAAATGCGATCCATACCGACATTAACGGCATTGTGTACATCATTATCTTCATAGAATTGCCCGCTTGCTGCATTGCTGGATTGTTCTTTGCGTTGACCCTCTGCGATATAATTGATGAAATCAGCGCTGTAATTCCCGATAAAATCGGAATTAATACTAGTATGCTCTTGAGCGTTGGAATTGCTCCGAAGTTCAGCCCGAACACTGTAATATCGAATGAATTTAGCTTTTCGGCAACATCGGCAGCAAGCTCGGTAAATTTGCTTGGATCACCTTTAAACTGCATGAATGCCTCTAGCTCAGTATTTTTGTTTGAATTCTCAATAATATAGTCAATGCTTTCTTTAGGTATCTTCAATATATGTGTAAGGGGCTTCCTCACTACATCGTAAATACCAATTACTAATAGCAGCTGGATAATCATAGGGCCGCAACTAGCCATCGGATTTATGCCCTCAGCTTGATATAGCTTTGTCATTTCCTCTTGATATTTTTCCTTATTATTGCCGTACATCTTTTTAAGTTTATCAAGCTTCGGCTGGAAAAGAGCCGTCTTAGCCTGATTTTTCTGCTGTTTAATCGATATAGGCACTAAAATTAATTTAGTAATTATCGTAAAAAACACTATTGCAAGTCCATAATTTTTAAATACCTGATATAAAGCCCACATAGCCCATCCAAAGGGTATGGAAACTAGATTTAGAATTCCGCTCATTTAAACCTCCAAAAAGCATATTAAATGCCATTCATATATTTATTTCACCGCTACAAAAGCTAAATACCTTTATTGCGATATTTTTCTCTTAAAAGTAAATTTCTCTGGCACGGGATCAATCCCGCCAATATTGAAAGGATTACACCTACATAAGCGCCATATCCCGAGCATCGTACCACGAATTGCCCCGAATCGACGAATAGCCTCCATCGTATAATCAGAACAAGTTGGATAGAACCTACATGCAGGCGGTAATAACGGGGAAATTATCTTTTTATATATTTTAATTATAAATATTAAAATATATCTCATTTACTTCTCCCTCTACCACTGAACTGTTTATCCATCGTTATTCTCATATACTTCTCTACAACAGTTGATTTTTCCTTTGTACTCCTCACACGAGCAACAAATACAAAATCATAGCCAATGGGGAATACGGATTGAGAATTGATAATTGCCGCTTTTATAACTCTGCGTGCTCTATTCCTTTTAACAGCATTGCCGATTTTCTTACTAGTTGTTATCCCAATCCTATTATACGGTAGGTTGTTTTTATTAAAATATAAAACAAATACCGGCGTTACAACATTCTTACCACGTTTATAAAGCCGTACAAAATCCTTATTATCATTTAAACTAGACCAATTTTTCGTTGCCTTTTGAGATTTATTCATACTTGAATTTCACCAATCTTTCATGCCTTACAGTATACTTATTTTAAGCATGCTTATTTAAAGTATGAAAGTCGAATGTTAAAAGGAATG
>JAAZLM010000132.1 GCA_012799315.1 Clostridiales bacterium
ACCATGGAATTTCTTCAATTCCCAATCAATTTTACCGACCCATGTTACTTTGTCATTGATTTTGAAACTCATTTTTATTCCTCCGTTTTTATTCTATTTCTTCTAGCCTATCTATATCTAAGAGGATTATCCTCCTATGCCCGATTAATTCGATCAGCCCCAATTGTTGGAATGAAGATAATTTCCTACTAAGTGTTTCTTGACTCATTCCAAGATTCGATGCTAGATCCTGCCTCCGCATTGGAAGATGTACTTCACCCTCATGATTTGCTAAATTAAGCAAGGTATCCGCAAGGCGCTTTTCCACGCTGTGAATGCTGATATTCTCAATTAAATTCTCCGCAGCGCCGAGCCTGTGGCTAAGTTCCTCCAATACCTTGAATGCGATAGCAGGGTATTTCGCCATGAGATTTTTTATATGTTGTCCCTCAATTAAACATAGAGTCGTGTCCTCCAACACCTCACTATTATCGGTGAAAGTGGATGAGCTAAAAAGTGATAGCTCACCCATGAAATCACCAGCACCGAGGACACGAATAACTTGTTCTTTTCCCGATGGTGATATTCGTGAGATTTTCACCCTGCCCGAATGTATTACATATAGTTTACTTCCCATATCGCCGGATAAATAGATGTGTTCGCCCTTTTGGTAGGATTTTTCGGTAGTAATGCGTGCGATCTCTAGCATTTCCTCATTGGATAAATTGCTGAATATCGGCACTGCTTCAATGCAGTTTTTACCGCCCCTGAGATGGCAATTACATTTCAAAAGAATCCCCCCAATTAGCTAGTTTGCGATCTTTCTTCTACTTTCCTTATCGCCGAATCGCAGTAGTCGCACTGCATTGACGATTACAAGGAGTACACTAAGTTCATGCACGAGCATACCAAAAGATAGGTTAACTGTCTTAAACAATACCCCCGTCAATAAAATCGCAGCAACGGCAAGTGCGAATATGATGTTCTGCCGCATATTCCTCACCGTCGCACGGCTAAGCCCAATTGCATGGGTGAGCATGCGAATTTCATCGGACATGAGCACGACATCGGCTGTTTCCATAGCGACATCTGTTCCGGCACCGCCAATTGCAATGCCAAGATCCGCAGATGCAAGTGCTGGAGCATCATTGACGCCATCGCCTACCATGGCGGAAATTCCATATTCATCGGCGAAATTCTTCAGCACTTCAACCTTTCCCTCTGGGAGAAGTTCAGCATGGTATTCATCAATTCCAAGCTGGCTAGAAATTGCCTTTGCGGCTCTTTCATTATCGCCCGTCAACATGATAATTTTTCTTATTCCAAGGTGCTTTAAATTTATTATAAGATCTTTTGCATCATCACG
Organism: Clostridiales bacterium; assembly: GCA_012799315.1. GTDB lineage: Bacteria > Bacillota > Clostridia > Oscillospirales > Ruminococcaceae > JAAZLM01. Next base: position 1,346 of record JAAZLM010000132.1, read on the forward strand.
CACAATATCGGCAATTGAGATTATGCCGATAACATTGCTTTTATCAGCAACAATGATGACGGTTTGACCCTTTTCCTCTTCACTTTTTATATAGTCCTGTTGCAATCCAATATCGATCGAATTCTCATTCATTAACTTGCGATTGCCAATTAAATAGCTAATGCCGTCAAGATAAAATTTGAGCCCGTGTCCAGCGATAATTTCAGCATTATCGGGACGATCATTTATATCGCCTAGATTTTCCTCAGCATACGATATGACTGCCCTAGCTAGTGGATGTTCGGAGTAACTCTCCCCAATTGCCGAGATCCTAAGCAGATCATTTTCATCTATTCCATAGCTTTTGATCCTTGTCACTGCCGGCTTGCCAACGGTTAATGTGCCCGTTTTATCAAAGGCTAAGACCTTTATTTTACCGAGTCTTTCCATAATTTCGCCACCCTTGACAAGAACACCGTGCCGAGCGCCATTCCCAATGCCAGCAACAATTGAAACGGGGGTGGAAATAACAAGTGCACCCGGGCATGAAATAACAAGGAGAGTTAAAGAAAGAACTAAATCCCTTGTTATAATAAATACGAGCAATGCAAGAACGATAATTGCCGGAGTATAGTATTTTGAGAATTTCTCAAGGAATTTCTGCGTATGCGCTTTCTTATCCTGTGCATCTTCAACCATTTGGAGGATTCTAGCGAATGTAGTATCGTCGCCGACTTTCTCCGCGCGGATAATGAGATAGCCCGATTCCAATATTCCACCGGAAAAGACACCTTGATCAACAGTCCTATCGACGGGAATAGATTCGCCCGTGATAGCTGCCTGATTGATGTAGGCATTCCCCTCAGTAATAGTACCATCGACCGGTATTTTTTCACCGGGGCGCACAATTACTAAATCACCTTTTATAACTTCATCGGGTGAGATTTCAACTTCCACACCGTCACGCATGACGCGTGCCGAATCGGGAGCAAGATCTAGCAGCGCCTTAATAGAAGATCTTGTCTTTTCGATCGTCCTTGATTCAAGATAATCACCGAACATGAATAGGAATGTTACAGCAGCAGCCTCCCAATATTCGCCGATCGACATTGCACCGATTACAGCGATGGAAACAAGAGCATCGATACCGACAATACCATACCTAATAGCGGCAATGGCATTCCTCAAAATTGGGTAGCCTGCTATTATGGCGGCGGCAATCATGAATATACTAGTGACGATGTGCATCCCGATACTAAGCTTTAGTATGAAAGAAATAGCAACAAGTATCCCTGAAATTAGCACTCTTTTACTCTTACTTAATTTTAACATATAAATCCCCCTTTCTCAATAGGATATAGAATAAAAGCAGAAGTTATTTCTCACCGATCACCTTATAGCCGAGGGTTTCTATACGATTTTTAATAGTTTCTGTATCTACGATGCTTTCATCAAAGCTAAATTTCACTCTGCTTGAGTTGAATAGAACCTCCGCTTCTTTAACTCCTTTAGTCTTTTTAACGGCGGATTCGACCTTTGCGGCGCACGCTGGGCATGCTAATGTTTCAAGTTGAAAAGTTTTGTCTGTCATGATTAATTCCTCCTAAAATTTGCGGAGTATAACTCCGTGCGTTTTGCTTATAATCATAGTATAACATATATAAATGGCAATTATTATGACCCAGATCAAAATTCCAAATTAAAAATAGCACAATCTAAAATATTGGCACAAATAAAAATAACCGCCAAAGCTGCATTTACAGCTTTAACAGTTATAATTTTGGCGCGCCCTGAGGGATTCGAACCCCCGACCTTCTGGTTCGTAGCCAGACACTCTATCCAGCTGAGCTAAGGGCGCAATTAAATTTTACAGCTTGTCATGTATCACATGACGCTATAATAGTATATCATGATGAATATGCGTTGTCAAGCAATTTGCAAATTTAATTTGCACGATTTATAGCATTATGACCGTAGAATCCAACTTGGCAGTAATTACAAAAACATTGACAATTTACACGGCTTATTGTATAATTTAAATAAGAAATGCATGAGGGAGTGAATTAACATGGCTATTAGAAGGAATAGGGGCATCGTCTTTATATCATTGTCGCTAATATCTATACTAATATCATTGCTTGGGGTGTTAATCGCAATTAACTCTCTCGTTAGATATATTATAGAGAAAATCGTCGATAAGAAAAGATACCGTGAGAAGTGGGCGGATTATTATGATTGCGGACTAGCATGATAATATTACTACATAGCAGGGGCGGGCTTTATAAAAAAGGCGCTTTTTAATGGGAAGTAATTGTATAAATATAAAGCATCTGTCTATAATAATACTATTCCAAATCTGATAGGAAAGTGGGTAATGGAGGTATTAAGATGCTTGTAAAAGACATTATGACGCCAACAGTTGTAACGGTAACACAGGACGATACGGCAATAGAAGCGGCGAAATTAATGAAAGTCAATAATATAGGAGCGGTGCCGGTAACTTGTGGGAGCAATGTTTGCGGAATGCTGACCGACAGGGATATTGTACTAAGATGCGTTGCCGTGGGGAAAACTCCCGACGAATGTAAGGTTAGTGAAGTTATGACTGGCAGTGCCGCTTGTGTAACGCCAACGCAATCCGTCACAGATGCTATCACCTTAATGGCGAGCGAGCAAGTGCGCCGCCTACCCGTACTTGAAAATGGCGAATTGACGGGGATTATTTCCCTTGCCGATATAGCAAGAATCCGCAAATCGCCTGAAGTTGCCAATGCGTTATGCGAGATTTCAATGCCTTAGATAAAAATAGCTATCTTGAGAGATAGCTATTTTTTTATTTTCTATGCTGGGTGTAGTGATTATAGATTTCACTCTTTCGGTGCCCACTTTGCTCCGATGCCTGTTTACAAGCATCGGATAGCTTCATACCATTGCTAACAAGAGCATCGACGATGTCGGCGGCCTCTTCAAGAGTGAGGTTCAATTCACCGTCTGCAACTTCACTTCCCGATATAACTAGCACGAATTCGCCACGGGGGGAGTTGCTTTCGTAGAATTCAATTGCATCAAGCAATGTAGTGCGCATAACTTCTTCATACAGCTTCGTTAATTCTCTACAAATTGAGATTTTCCTATCGCCGAATTTACTATACATATCTTTAAGAGTGCGCAGAAGTTTATGCGGTGCCTCATAGAATACCATCGTTCTTTCTTCGTTTTTAAGTGAGTCAAGATGTAAATTCCGCTGCTTTTTATTCACGCTAAGGAATCCCTCAAAGCAGAATCTTGATGTGCTAAGTCCGCTAATTGCAAGAGCGCTAATAACGGCGCTTGCTCCCGGAACAACTACAACTTCGATACCTGCATTTGAAAGAAGTCGGACAAGATCTTCACCGGGATCGCTTATACATGGCATACCGGCATCGGATACAATGGCGCAGCTTTCGCCATCTCTAACACGGGCAAGAATCTCCTCCCCACGTTGGCGAATTGTATGTGTATAGTAGCTTATCATCGGTGTCTTAATATCGAAAATACTCAGTAACTTGCCCGTAACTCTAGTATCTTCAGCGGCAATAAAATCGACACTGGATAGCACTTCAATGGCACGTGGCGTCATATCGCCGAGATTGCCGATCGGTGTCGCTGTCACATATAATTTGCCCATCATGGTTAAAACTCATCCTTTATTCAATATTTCCATAAATCGCTTTTAATTCGTCGCTAAATCCATCTTGTGAGCGAATATATAGCTGCGGCATTACCCTCATAAAAGGGGAACCGCCCTTGCGCCCTTCAATGAGGAATAGCCAAGGTTCTGTTTGTGAATTCTTACTTACGAAGCGGATTTTCTTCGGCTCAATGCCGTTTGACTTCATGGCGCAAATCACATCGGCAAGACGTTCCGGACGTTGGCAGATGCATAATCTACCGCCGAATTTGAGTAGTTTATTTGCGGCACTGCACACATCATCAATATTGCACATAATTTCATGACGGGCAATGCTATGAGCAGAATTTTCGTTAATTATACCGCTGCCAGCACGTTTATATGGCGGATTGCAGGTGACAATTTCAAACCTGCCAGCGTCTAATTCTGCATCGCCAAGTGGGAGGGAGAGCGCCTTTAAATCTGCATGGATTGGTATAATAGTCCCACCGAGGGAATTCTCCTCAACTGATAATTTCAGTTGATTAATTGCGCCCTGCTGTATGTCGACGGCGGCAATGCGTCGTGGCGGATTGCTCCTACACATTAGCAGTGGGATAATGCCGCACCCCGTACCTAGATCGCAGACTTTATCGCCACGCTTAACACCGGCAAAATCTGCAAGAAGAAAGGCATCAGTGCCAAATCCATGTTCATTTGATATGTAAATCGAGATATCGCCTAGCTTTTCAATTTGCAATACCGTCCCCTCCAACAATTAAAACACCCCGTAGGATGATAATTCAAAGTAGAAAATTTCATTAATATTGTACCATAACGGCAATGAACATTCCACCGAAAATAAAAAATATCTGGAAACATCATGTTATTTTGCTCAATTGTATTGATTTTTATTCTGCAATAGTGTATACTATCATGGCAGAGAGATACTTTTTATATTTACGCCTATAGCTCAGATGGATAGAGCGCCTCCCTCCTAAGGAGGAGGTCGCTGGTTCGAATCCAGTTAGGCGTGCCAAATGTACCGAATGCAAGTCCATTTTGTGTGGATTTGCGTTTGGTATTTAATTGTCAAAACGATGTTGAAATTCATATCTTATAATGAAAATATATTTGAACAGGAGAGTCCTTGTGAATATTAAGGTTGTAAAGTTCGGCGGTAGCTCACTTGCTGATGCTGAGCATTTTAGGAAAGTTAAAGAGATAATAACTGCTGATTGCAGCAGGAGATATGTTATCCCGAGCGCACCGGGCAAGAGATTCGACGACGATATTAAGGTAACTGATATGTTGTACGAATGCTATGACATTGCCAGTAATGGCGGTGACTTCGATGAACATTTTACGAGAATAGCTAGTAGATATGAACAGATAATCGATGATCTTGGCATAGAGCTGAATCTTGGTGATGAATTCGCTATTATAAAAAAGGGATTCATCGGCGGCGCAGGGCGGGATTTCGCCGCTAGTCGTGGCGAATACCTCAACGGTATTGTACTTGCTAAATTCCTAGGATATGAATTCGTTGATTCGGCTAGGGTAATTTTTTTTGACGATAAGGGCGATTTCGACAGTGAACGCACGAATGATGCATTGGCAAATGTGCTAGAAAGTGTTGAAAGGGCAGTGATTCCCGGATTCTACGGTGCGATGCCAAACGATACGATAAAGACATTTTCCCGTGGGGGATCCGACGTTACGGGATCAATAGTTGCTCGTGCGGTAAAAGCATCAATGTATGAGAATTGGACGGATGTTTCAGGCTTTTTAGTAGCCGATCCACGAATAATTGATAATCCAAAAGTGATTACTTGCATTACATATCGAGAACTGCGAGAACTATCCTATATGGGGGCGGGCGTATTGCATGAAGATGCGATATTCCCGGTTAGGTCGGCTGGTATACCTATCAACATTAAGAATACTAATGATGTTGATGCGCCCGGTACAATGATAGTTGCAGAGGCGCACGACAAGCCAAGTAAATATATCATTACTGGTATTGCTGGTAAGAAGGGATTCACCATCATCAATATCGAAAAAGATATGATGAATGCTGAATTAGGATTCGGTAGGCGAGCGCTGTCGGTGTTAGAGAAGAATAAGATTTCTTTCGAGCATTTGCCATCGGGAATTGATACAATGTGCATTATAGTCAGCACTGAAGATATTAGCGGTAAGGAAGAAAAAATCCGCAATGAGATCATTCGGGAGACTGGTGCCGAATATGTCCGCATCGAAAAGGGGCTAGCACTCCTTGCCATCGTTGGTAGGGGGATGCGCTCAACAAGAGGGACGGCGGCGAGGATTTTCGCTGCACTTGCACATGCTAATATCAACGTTAGAATGATCGATCAAGGATCGAGCGAATTAAACATCATTGTCGGCGTTGAAGAAGAATGCTTTGAACGGGCAATAAAGGCGATATACGATATTTTCATTCTATGCCTATAATTTTGATTAAATAAAGTCATCGGAATTTGCTCCGATGACTTTTTTATATGCGAATCGCCCCATTCTTTCAACGTCATGTTAGCCAGATGTTGAAAAGATCGGCAATTCGATTTGTGCTTCATTGAAACTTGTTTCATTGAAATGAGTTTCATTAAAATATGCAACTTTCGGCGCTTTCCCCGATTATATTGAATACATGGGCGAACTCATAAAACTAGCAGAAGTTGCCCGAAATCATATAATATAATGGGCGCAGTAATAACAGGGGGAAGAAGAATGAAGATAATCAATGACTTTATCAAGACGGGGACAAAATCACGACCGGGCACGAAAAGGAAGAAGAAATACATCGTGATACATGAAACGGGCAATCCCAACAAGGGGGCAGGTGCGAAGAATCACGCAAATTATCTAAAGAACCTTGCTAAAGCGAATTCCACCTATCTTTCATGGCATTATACAGTCGATGATAGCATCATCTATCACCATATCCCCGACGATGAAATCGCATGGCATGCGGGCGACGGATCGGCGGAAGGCGGTGGAAATTATGCAGGAATAGCAATTGAAATTTGCATAAATCCCGAGAGCAATTTCAATAAGGCGGTGGATAATGCGGCAAGCTTAACGGCTA
>JAAZLM010000133.1 GCA_012799315.1 Clostridiales bacterium
AATCTTTTTTGATAGATCCAGACTGAAGATACCCATAATAGATTTAGCATCGATAGCGTATCTTCCCGATACCATATCAACATCAAAATCGTATTTCGATACCGAATTGACAAAAACTTTTACATCATTAATTGTGTCTAGCATGATATTTACTTTCTTCATTAACATGACCCCCAGTGTTTATTTTTGTTTATACTATAAATATAGCAATTTTTTTCACTTAAGTCAACTAATCATTGATATATTTTTTCATTTCCAGTATAATAACAGATATATCACTATGATTTTTGTCTATTATTTCAGATAAAGGAGCTAAAATTTTGAGAGTAGCATTCTACACACTAGGTTGTAAAGTCAACCAATATGAAACACAGGTTATAAGACAACGTTTTGAAAGTGATGGTTTTGACATCGTATCATCTAATGATATTTCAGATATATATATTGTTAATTCTTGCACTGTTACAGCTAATGGCGACAAAAAGACACGGCAAATGATTAGGCGATTCCGCCGTAACAATCCCAATGCGATCATTGCCCTAATTGGATGCTTCCCGCAAGCATTCCCAGAAGATGCACAAATACTTAGCGATGCGGATGTTGTAATCGGCACGCAAAATAAAGCGGGAGTGCTTGATCTTGTTAAAGAACATATGGCAAGCGGAAAAAGGATTATATCTATATCTGAGCATCAAGATCAAGAAAACTTTGAAAAAATGAGCGTATCCACCTTTTATGAAAGGACTCGTGCGTTCATTAAGATTCAAGACGGATGCGAAAGACATTGTAGTTATTGTATTATCCCCACCGCACGTGGCCCGATCCGCTCAAAGCCAATTAAGGAACTTGAAGAAGAGCTCAATGAGTTGGCTGGATCAGGATATAAGGAAATTGTGCTCGTTGGCATCAATCTATCCTGCTACGGTCTTGAAATAGGATTGAGGCTTATTGATGCTATTCGCCTTGCTTGCAGTATCGACGGGATAGAAAGAGTGCGCTTAGGCTCGATTGAACCTGAATTGCTAAGCGATGAAGATATTACCGCATTGGCAAGTCTTGATAAGCTATGCGACCAATTCCATCTATCATTACAAAGTGGATGCGATGCTACGTTAAAGCGAATGAATCGACACTATACCACAAAAGATTATGCAATGCTTGTGGAAAAATTAAGGCAAGCATTCCCCCATGCGGCTATTACAACTGATATAATGGTTGGATTCCCAGGAGAGACGGCTGAAGAATTTGAAGAATCATGCAAATTCGCCCGTGAAATAGCATTTGCAAAGGCGCATGTATTCGCTTATTCAATCAGGGCCGGAACTCCAGCGGCTGCCCTACCCAATCAAGTGCCGCAATCCGTAAAGGAGGAGCGGAGCAGAATTATGATAGATACTGTGAATTCAACAAGGGAGGCCTTTTTGCAAGCACAAGTAGGGAAATCCTACCCTGTTTTATTCGAAACTATTTCCCACGATGGATGGATAGAGGGCTATACTCCCAATTATTTGCCCGTTAAGGTAAAGAATTTAGGTGAAAAAAACGATTTACCAAACAGTGTATTATATGTTAAGATAGTAGAAGTGACCGAAGAATTTTGTATAGGAGTGTTGGATTAATGTCAGTTTATAGGATTTATGTTGAGAAAAAG
>JAAZLM010000002.1 GCA_012799315.1 Clostridiales bacterium
ACGCCGCAATGCTCAAAGATAATCACATTGATGCTTATGGCGGTATCATTGGCGCTGTGGAAGCCTTAAGGAAAAAGGTTGGGCATATGGTTAAAATCGAAGTTGAAGCAAGGAATTTAACCGAACTACAACATGGATTAGATGCTGGCGCCGATGTCATTATGCTCGATAATATGGATACTGAAACTATGGCAAGGGCGGTAGAGATCACTAACGGTCGTGCTATTTTAGAGGCATCGGGCAATATCACAATTGACAATGTAGCCGATGTTGCAAGAACAGGTGTAGATTTTATTTCGATCGGTGCTTTAACCCATTCTGTAAAAGTATTCGATATTTCTATGGTATTGTAGTGAAAATCCAGTAATAAAAATCCTCTAGGTAGACTATAAAAGTCATGCCTAGAGGATAATTTTTATGCTTTTTGCTTTTGAGAATTATATAGATTATAGTAATCCCCACGCCTTGCAATTAGTTCATCATGCGATCCGCATTCTGTGATTCCCTTATCATTGATGAACATTATTCTATCACAATGCCTAATTGTCGATAGCCTGTGCGCAATGAGGAATGATGTCCTGCCCTTGAGCAATTCTTGCAATCCATTTTGCAATAATCTCTCTGTCTTGGCGTCAATAGACGATGTAGCCTCGTCAAGAATAAGTATCTTCGGATCACTCAGTAATGTCCTTGCAAAAGATACTAATTGACGTTGCCCTGCCGATAGCGCCGATCCCCTCTCATTAACTTCAGTATTATAGCCGTCCTCCATCTCGGAAATGAATTCATCAGCTCGTACAGTTTCGCATGCTAGAATTACTTCCTCCATTGTCGCATCAAGTTTACCATATTTGATGTTATCCAGTATGGTGCCTGAGAAGATGAAGCTATCCTGCAACATAATGCCCATTTGCTTTCTCAAGGATTCTAGGGTAACTTTAGATATATCGTGTCCGTCAATTGTGATTTTGCCACCCTGTATATCGTAAAAGCGGGAAATTAGGTTTACCACCGTGGTTTTGCCCGCTCCTGTCGGGCCGACAAGCGCAATGCTCTCGCCCGCTTTAACGTCGAACGATAGATTTTCAAGAATGGTTTTACCCGGCTCATAGCTGAATGTGACATCCTCAAAAGATAGATCGCCCTTAATCTCGGGCAACTCATATGCATCTTCAGCATCGCCAACTGTTACAGGCTCGTCCATTGCTTCAAAAATTCTCTCAAGGTATGCCATGTTGTTGATGAAGCTATTATATATATTCGATAGCCCCATTATTGGCTCCCAAAAACGTGATGCATATCCACTCATTGCAAGAATTGTACCGAATGTCGCTGTTGACGGCCCAATTATTAGTAGACCAATAACATATATTAATGCTAATATCGTCGTCTGCAATGTGTCAACAATATCGAATATCGAATGTGAAATATAAATAGCACGCATCCATGCCTTGCTATATAACATACTTAAACGCTCGAATATTGTGTAGTTCTCTTTCTCCCTTGTGAATAGCTGCGTTACACGAACACCTGAGATGCTCTCCTGCATATAGGCGTTGAGGTTGGAACTTTTATTAGATACATCCTGCCATGCCCGGCGCTGGGATTTCTTCATAAGATACATTATACCAACGAAAACCGGTAAGCCTGATACTATAATTAACGACAGCTTCACATCAACAAAGAACATAAAAATCGTGATGAAAATAATATTGAAAATCTCAAGCACGAAGTTGACAAGACCGTTTGACAACATATCTGAAACACTATTAACATAGTTGACAACACGAATCAAAACCTTCCCCTGTGGGCGATCATCGTAATATTGGAAAGGTAGCTTTTGCAAATGTGCAAATAGATCCTTCCTAATATCATAGATTATATCCTGTCCTACTCTTGTCATTATTCGTTGACGCACATTCGATAGCATTACACTCCCGAATATCGTAACAAGCATTAAAATACCAAGTAATATTATCTGTGGTATATCTTTATTCGGCACACTAACGTCGATACTATGCCGCATTATAATTGGTGTAAAGAGTGAAACAACAACCGAAACAGCGCTGAATATGAGTGCAGCAATCATTGCCCATTTATGCTTTTTTATATACACCATTGCCCTTTTAAAGTGCGATAAGTCAAAGGGTGACTCTAATGTTTCGTCAATGTCATATCTATTTCTAGACATTATATACTCCCCTTTCTGCTTTGAATACTCTAATTAACGCCATGATAGTTTATGCGATTCCATCGTTCTGCAATTTGAATATCTCATAGTAATATCCCTTTTTCTCAATGAGTTCTTTATGTGAGCCCATCTCTAGGATTTCTCCATCTTCTAAGATGATTATTTTGTCGGCATGTTGAGTTGCAGAAACACGCTGTGCTATGATGAATTTAGTACAATCGAAGTCAAGGTTATTTAGGCTGTTTTGAATATATAGCTCGGTTTCAAGATCGACTGCTGATGTTGTATCGTCAAGGATTAATATCGCTGGGCGAATTGCCATCGCTCTCGCTAATGCGATTCGCTGCTTCTGACCGCCGGATATTCCTACTCCTCGCTCACCGATAATAGTCTGGTATCCCTTTGGCATTCTCTCGATGAAGTCCGCCGACGCAAGAGATGCAAATTTCTTAACATCGTCTTCTGGTAGGTCTATATCACCGTATGCGATATTACCATCAATAGTATCGGAGAATAGCAATACATCTTGCGTCGCCATGCCGATATTGCCACGCAACTCATCAAGCTCAAGATCCTTTACGCTAACACCGTCTACTAGAACTTCCCCCTTAGTAGTATCATAGAATCTCGGGATAAGGTTGACAAGCGTAGTTTTCCCCGCACCTGTGCCGCCCATTATGGCAATTGTTTCTCCCGGGTTCGCCGTGAAAGATATATCCTTGAGCACTTCAACATTATCGTATTTGAAGCTGACATTCTTAAATTCGATTTTACCGCTATATCTTTTCTTATCGATTTCATTATGCTCATTTACGATACAGGGCTTTGCAAAATACACTTCAATTACCTTAGTCACACTAGCAAAGAATCTTTGCATATCGTTGATTAACATACCAATTCTTCTAATCGGATTAGATATTGTCCATAACAATGCACCGAATGCGCCGTATTCACCGTAGCTAATTCTACCATTGATAACGAAAATACCGCCAACAATCATATGTATTACCCATAGTGACTGCGCTGATGTTTCTATAAACGGCTGATACCTTAGCCATACGAATGCTGCCTCTTTATTCGCTGTCGAATAATCTTTATTAGTTTTATCAAATTTATCGATTTCATATTGCTCCCGTGCGAATGCCTTTACAACTCTATTCGCTGCAATATTCTCCTGCGCATTAGAGTTAAGATTCGATAACCGTTCACGCAGATCAATATATTTTGGTCTAACGCTCTTGGAAAAGTGCCTTGTTACAATGAAAATAAACGGCGTAATCGCAATGAGAATTAACGTCATTAAAACATCCATTGATAAGAAATACACCATCGTAACCGCAAAAAGACATATTGACTCAAGCATCGTCTTAACTATCCACGCTGTCGAATGCCTAATCTTATCAAGATCGCCCGTCATTCTCGTCATTAAATCGCCAGTACGACTAGAATCATAATATCTCATATCTTGATTCTGTATGTTATCATATAACTGAGTCCTTAATGAGAATATTAGTCCTTGCGATGATTTCTCATAGCACATATTCGTCCCATACTGGAGGAGTGTGCGAAATAATGTGAATGCAACCATACCAACGCATAGTAGTATTAGTAGGCTGCGCTTATCCTCCAAATTCTGCAATGCATTATCGTTTTTAATAAAAATATCTACAATTTGTTGCCCGATAATGGGATTTGCTAATACTAGGATATTGCACACTACTGTCAGGATTAGACCGGTCACATACATCGCTCTATATCCCTTCAT
>JAAZLM010000134.1 GCA_012799315.1 Clostridiales bacterium
CCATTCTCCCCGAATTTTCATCGTGAATTAACCATTGCTTATAGAACATTGATGATTCACGCATAATTGGATAGATGTCGCTCTTCAAGTATTTCAAATCTTCGGTAAATTCATAATGCTCCCATATATTCTGCACTAGCCATGCACTAGCAGCAGCAGACCATCCCCAATAGAAGTCCCATCCGGGGCAGGTCCAGCCATATGGTGTACTCTGCGTGTGGGCCATCCAGCCGTTCTCAGGATTTTGTTCATCGGACACGATTCCTGCGTATTCGGCGGCGGTCACTCTACCCGGCTGCCTTAATCCTTCAACGAATTCGACTAGGGGAATTGTCGTTTCAGCCATATTCGTTACATATGCAGGCCAGTAATTCATTTGCAAATTAACATTGATATGATAGTCACTCGACCATGGAGGATTGTTGTTGTTGTTCCAAACTCCTTGCAAATTCGCAGGGAGGGATCCTTCCCTCGATGAGGAGATGAGCAGATACCTACCGTATTGGAAGTATAGGGTTTCAAGTGCTCTTGCCTCAGATTCGCTCAAGCTATTATTCTGATATCCAGCTAGTAATTCGTTAGTTGGCATTGTTGGGGTTGTGTCCCCTAAATCTAAATGCACTCTAGCGAATATTGAACGATAATCCTCTACATGACGTTCAAAAAGTCGCTCTACGCCGAGCTTGCTCGCATTTTTAATTGCCTTTGAAACAATCTTACTTGGATTCTTGCCACTTCTATAATTAGGGTAGACATTCTCATAATCGGTAGCAGCCGACATTATGATAACTACTTCATTAGCGCTATCGACTTCAAGGGCATCACCACTATCATCATATACTTTCCCGCCATTTGCAACAACCTTGAACTGTGCTTCATATTTAAGCTTGTTGTCGACTAATTCGCCTGAATAGGTCAACGTATCGCCCTTAGCAACTATGCTTGCGCCGTGTTGCTCATCCTGCAATCCCATCTTGAAGCTGATTCCGCCCTCTTTGCCCGTGGTTAGGCGAATTACAATAACATTGTCGGGATAGTTCGCAAAATACTCACGCTTATATTCGAATCCATCATAATTGAAGGATACACTAGCGACCGAATTGTTTAAATCCAAATCACGGATATAGTCAGTAACTTTATCTTCGTCGAATCCTTCATGCTTTAGTGAAAGATTACATAATAGCTGATATGCGCCATATCCATCACCGCCACCGGTTAAATCCGTCAGCAAAGATAGGGCCGTCTTCTCATCGCCCGATGCCAATGCCTCACGAACTTTATTTAATGAGATGTATGAATTGTCACTCCTATTACCGCCATTATAATCGGGGCGTGATTCCGTCGGCCCGCCCGTCCATAGAGTCTTCTCATTCAGTGTAATGATTTCATCTACTACACCACCGTATATTCCTCCGCCCATGTAACCGTTTCCAATTGGCAATGAAAAATTTTCCCATGCATTTTTTGGAGCAGGGGAATCATACCATAGTTTTATTTCCTTTTTTATATCGGGCAATTTCACTGTGCCAATGTTGTTGCCACAAGCCGAAAGAGATTGTGCTCCTATCATACCTATCAACATAGTAGCTATTATCCTCCTTAATTTGTTTTTAATCAATTTTAATCATTCCTAATTTATAGTTTTATGTACCTAAAGAAAGGGACACATATCATATTATCATCATTGTATTTCAAAGTCAATGTAATAACTGTGATTTCATTCTTTGTTCACTTATAACTAAAAGCACAAGCAAAATGCTTGTGCTTTTAGTTATATTGTGTATGTTATACTAGTATAGACTTTTCAGTTTCCTTATCGAAGATATGGATTCTATTCGGGTCAATACCTAATTTGATTACGTCCTGCGGTCTTGCGCTTGAACGTGGTGAAACTCTAGCTGTTAGAGGCGTACCCTCGCAGCTTACATATAGATAAGTTTCAGCACCCATCATCTCAGTGATTTCGACTGTTGCCTCGATTATGCCCGTTTTAGCAGCCGATAGGAACATTTCCTCATCGTGAATGTTTTCTGGACGAATTCCAAGAACAACTTCCTTATCAACATAATCTTTGATTTTGTCGTTCACTAATGCTTCAGGAACTTCAACTGTGTATTTCGTACCTCTTGTCGATTTTGTATCCTCTGATCCGAATTCTACAATGTATTTGCCATCTCTCTCATAAAGAACAGAATCGATAAAGTTCATTTGTGGTGAACCCATGAATCCAGCAACGAATTGGTTAACTGGTGCCGAATATAAATTCTGCGGTGAGTCAACCTGTTGGATGAATCCATCTTTCATTACGACAATTCTATCAGCCATTGTCATAGCCTCAACCTGGTCATGAGTTACATAGATAAATGTAGTACCAAGTCTTTTGTGTAGTTTTGATAGCTCTGTACGCATTTGTGCACGGAGCTTAGCGTCTAGGTTCGATAGTGGCTCGTCAAGTAGGAATACTTGCGGATCACGAACGATAGCACGACCAAGTGCGACACGTTGACGTTGACCACCGGATAGAGCCTTCGGCTTACGATCGAGAAGGTGAGAAATATCAAGAATCCTTGCTGCTTCTTCAACAAGCTTTTTGATTTCATCTTTAGGTACCTTCCTAAGTTTTAGACCGA
>JAAZLM010000011.1 GCA_012799315.1 Clostridiales bacterium
CCATAAACCCACTCCTCCAACATATTGTACTGGTATAATATGCTATGGAGCGGTAAATGTTCGTCTAAAATGCGAAAGTTCGACTAATTATTAATGCTTATACTACGGGTTCAAATTGATCATCGTCGCCTAATTTGATATTGGACTTCATCCACTTGCCCGATCTGAAAAAGCGCATTCCATTGAGTAGTGCGCCCATTGGTGCAATGACCATTGCGATTGCAATGCCATTTATGCCAAGCCCGAGTCCACGTGATAGTAAATATGCAAGCGGTATTCTAAGAATGAGCGAGCTAATTAACGTATTTGTCAACGTTACAAGCGGATACCCTGCCGCAATGGTAAGACCATTATAGCAAAATAGTACTGACAGCACTAGGAATTCTATCGATGCTATGCGAATGAATGTTGCGCCATTATTTAGAACATCTGGGTTGGGAGTAAATAGTCCCATAAAGAATGCCGGAAAAGCAAATACTACAATTGTTATTGCTGTAATTAATGGCACGACGATTTTCATACCCGTCACCATTGTTTCTCTTGCCCTATCATGTAGTCCAGCACCGATATTCTGTCCCGCCATAGATGAAATTGCCATCATGATCGCAACTCCGGGCAATACCGCAAATCCCGATATTTTACCGCTGATACCCGATATTGACGAAGCAACTTCACCATAGCTATTGATTAATGATGCAAGCACGAGGAAGGAGCTTTGTAAAAGACCTTGCTGTACTCCATTGGGTAGCCCGATTTTTAGTAGCTGCCCTAATATTGGGAAATTAATTTTAAAGCTAGATGGCTTGAAATCGAATACGAAATCCTTCTTAATTAAGTATATTGTCGCAAGGATAAAACTCAATGCCTGCGCTGCAATTGTCGCATATGCAGCACCCTTGACTCCCCATGAGAGCACTCCGACAAAAAGCAAGTCCAGCACAATATTTGTTATTGCTGCAATTAGCACGAAAAACATCGGGCGGCGTGAATCCCCCATCCCTCTTAATATACTGCTCAGCGCATTATATCCAAATATGAAAATAATGCCGAGTGAGGAAATCTTAAGATAATCCGATGCACCTTGAAATGCTGATTCGGGCGTGTTGAGTAGCCTTAATAGTGGATCGGTTAGTGGGTATAGTATTGCTGTTACAATAATAGCAATAATCGAAAAAGCAGTTAAGAAAGTTCCGATTGTTTCACTTAATTTTTTTAAATTCCCCGAGCCGACTAATTGGGCGATTAATACCGTTCCACCAGCGGCCAGACCGATGATTACACCTGTTACAGTCATCATAATTTGCCCACTGATATTGAGTGCCGCTGTACCCCTAGATGTAGTTATATCGTCGACAAATTGCCCTACAATAACCATATCCGCCATGCTATAAAGCGCTTGTAGAATATTCGCTACTAAAAAGGGTAGTCCGAATTTTATTAATTGTTTACCAACGCTACCCTGCGTTAGATTCTGATGAAAATTACTCATTTATAACCTCTCTTTTTAACTTCTGTTCTATGATGTATTAGTTAGTTTATTTATATCAACATAATAATTTAAAATAGTGCCGTCCCACAAGACGGCACCTGCACCTAATATAATGTTATCAGTCAAATTTAGAAAAGTCAAGACATTTTTATTTAAAATTCGGGGTTTTCAGGTATTACAAATATTAATACAATATAGGCTATTAATCCGAATCCACCCATCGAAGCAAAAATTACTGCCAATACCCTCACTACTGTTGGATCAATATTTGCGTACTGGGCGATCCCACCGCATATTCCTGCTATCGTTCTATCCGTCCTCGATCTAAATAATCTTTTTGGTTGCATACCTTTTTCCCCCTTAATAATTCGGATTAAAATGAGCACCGTACGCTGAGTTCGGTACTCATTTATTCCTTTCTCTTTCTCTATGCTCTTAGTATCGACTTGAATTGTAAGCGCAGCTTATCAGCTATTAAAGCGATAAATTCAGAGTTCGTTGGTTTCCCTTTAGCTGTGTGAACCGTATACCCAAAGAACGAATTGAGCGTATCTAAATCTCCCCTATCCCATGCAATTTCTATCGCATGGCGGATTGCTCTTTCCACCCTTGAGGAAGTTGTATTATATTTTTTCGCCACTGTCGGATATAGTAGTTTCGTTACACTATTTATCATTTCACCATTTTCTATTGATAATAATATAGCAGTCCTTAGATAATGGTACCCTTTAATATGGGCTGGCACACCAATTTGATGAATAATATCGGTAACAACATATTCTAAATCATTGGTATTATCATTAATCGTATAGCTAAAAGATTTAGCCTCACCAGTATCGTTGCCAGTTAATGCGACAATTCTTTCAGCCAATGTTTTCATTTCAAATGGCTTTAGCATATAATATGCGGCACCGTTAGACATAACTTCACGTTCAATAAATGGATTATCATACGCAGTAGTTACAATGAAAATCGGTTTTTTGTACACAGAGCTGTTTATCTTCTTCATTAGCTCTATTGCATC
>JAAZLM010000135.1 GCA_012799315.1 Clostridiales bacterium
GCGATGTTGTGAAGTATATCGAAGAGAATGCTTAAACCTATAATGAATTAATAAAAACTATGCTCCCTTCTACATTGATGGGAGCAGTTTTTTTACGATAAGAAAAACACTTGCAAATATATTGGAATTTAGCTATAATTGAATAGAAACTAAACAATAATTATATAGGAGATGTGAATGATGGCTGCAGGGAAGAAAATGGTGGAGGAAATCACCGCCAGAAGTGACGACTTCGCTAAGTGGTACACCGATATTGTCAAAAAAGCCGACTTAATTGACTATTCAAGTGTTAAGGGGAGTATGATTATTCGACCGTATGGTTATGCAATCTGGGAGAATATCCAATCAACTCTTGATAAAATGTTCAAAGATACCGGCCACGAGAATATATATATGCCCTTATTTATTCCAGAGAGTCTACTCAATAAAGAGAAGGATCATGTTGAGGGCTTTGCGCCAGAAGTAGCATGGGTAACACATGGCGGATCGGAGAAATTGAATGAGCGGCTATGCGTTCGCCCGACTTCCGAAACATTATTCTGCGAGCACTATGCTAGAATTATCGAGTCATATCGTGATCTACCTAAGCTATATAATCAGTGGTGCAATGTTGTGCGCTGGGAGAAGGAAACACGTCCATTCCTGCGTTCTAGGGAATTCCTATGGCAGGAGGGGCACACCGTGCACGAAACGGAAGAAGAGGCATGGCAAGAAACAGAAAGAATGCTCGATGTATATGCTGATTTCTGCCAAGACGTTTTAGCGATGCCTGTAATTAAGGGGCGCAAGACTGAAAAGGAGAAATTCGCTGGCGCTGTTGCGACATATACGATCGAGGCAATGATGCATGACGGTAAAGCACTCCAGAGTGCGACATCGCATTATTTTGGCGATGATTTTGCTAAGGCATTCGACATCACATATACGGGCAGGGATAATAAATTATACCACCCATTCCAAACATCGTGGGGATGCACAACACGTTTAATCGGGGCAATTATCATGACGCATGGCGACGATAATGGATTAATGCTACCGCCGAAAATTGCACCGACACAGCTGATGATTATTCCAATTGCTGCGCATAAAGAGGGCGTAATTGATAAGGCGAATGAGATTTTCGACGGGCTCAAGGACAAATTTAGAGTGAAGATAGACACTACTGACAATTCCCCCGGTTGGAAATTCGCCGAATGTGAGATGAAGGGGATACCGCTCCGACTAGAGATCGGCCCTAAGGACATTGAAAAGAATCAATGCGTGCTTGTCCGCCGTGACACAAGGGAGAAATTCTTTGTTAATATGGGCGAGCTTGAGGAGAATATCAAGAAGATCCTTGACGAAATGCAAAGTGATTTATTTAATAGAGCGCTTGAGAATCGTGAGGAACACACATATACTAGTACGAATTTAGATGATATAATCGAAATTGCACAGACAAGGTCCGGCTTCATCAAGGCGATGTGGTGCGGCGATGTTAAATGCGAAGAAGAACTCAAGGAGAGGGCGGGATTAACATCACGCTGTATGCCATTCGAACAGGAGAAAATCGCCGACAAATGCGTATGTTGCGGTGATAATGCCGATAAGATGGTAATTTGGGGCAAGTCGTATTAGATGGCAATTATATAATTTAAAAAGAGATGACTACCTAAGTCATCTCTTTTTACTAGCACAGGGCATTTGGTGATTTTCGGAATATAAATATCTAGAATTTGTTCATTATACACTATAAAATATAGAAAAGATTAGGGCATATATGGTTGAAATACCATGAAACAATATGTTATAATAGAAACAATAAGGTTATATGGAGGCGAGTTTATGCAAAGTGGGGGCTTTTTTAAGACGGCTGCATTTGGCGGTTTCGAGAAAAAGGATGTATTAAATTATATCGATGAGATCCATAAAAAGATGTTAAAAC
>JAAZLM010000136.1 GCA_012799315.1 Clostridiales bacterium
TATTCTCGTCAATTTTATTAAAGTATCTATTCCTCCATGATGGGGGAATATCTTTCATTCCATCGGCTGCATATATTCCCTCTTTTGCTTTATCAAGCACCCGCATTGAAATATCCGTTGCTAGAATCTTTATCCTCCACATTGACTTTTTGGCTGCGAAATAATCATCGATTACCATTGCCAATGTATATGGCTCCTCACCCGATGAGCATCCAGCGCTCCATATGCGGATCTCTTTATTCCTTGCAGTTCGCTCAATCTGCGGTAAAATCTCATTCCTTAGGTAATTGAAATGCTCGATCTCCCTCATGAAAAAGGTATGATTTGTAGTGAGCTTGTTTATGAGATTCTGCACCTTTGCCCCTGATACATCGCTTAACACATCGTTTAAATACGATGTGTAATCCGCATATCCCCCCTCGAAAAGAGTCCTGTTGAGTCGCCCTTCGATTAAGGTGCGCTTCTTCTTTAGATTTATTCCATAATTATCATATAGATATGTTGTCATTCTATCGAACTCAATATCTGTGAGCTTAATTATTATTATCAGCCCCTTTCCCATCGGATTACTGTATGCACTAATCTTCGCTGATTGTTGCAACATCCTTAGTCTCGATTAATATTCTGCAATCAAGCACTAACTTAATCCCGCCGTTCATATCGACGATATAATCAATATATTTGCTTGCATTAACGCTCTTATAGTCGGGAGTATCAGCAATATCGTCGGCTGTTACATTGATAACTTCTTCAACTCTATCGACAATTATGCCAAGAGAATCATCATCGACCGATATTATGATAATACAAGTGAAATCATCGTACGGGATCTCCTCTTTGCCGAATCTACTGCGAATATCCATCACGGGGATAATCTTCCCCCGTACATTCATGATGCCTTTTATAAAATTCGGCATATTGGGCAACTCCGTTATATGCTGTATTCCGATAATTTCAATGACATAAGGGATCTCTATCCCGTATATTTGTTCACCGACTGCAAATGTCAATACCTTTTCGGCTTCTTCTAGTCCGGTTGTAGTATTATATTCGTTTTGATATTTTTCCATAGCATAGCCCCCTGTTAAAATTACAATGTGCCGATTAAATTAATGACATCAATAATTAAGCTGATATTTCCATCGCCCATTATAGTACATCCCGATATGCCCTGCTTTTTAACATCGAATTTGTTTAAGTATGAAGGGAACGGCTTGACTACAACTTGCTGTTCACCGATTAATCTATCAACGAATAAGCAAATAGCCCTATCATCTGTTTCTACTAACATTAGGATACCTTTTTCTAGATCCTTAATTTGCGTATCGATATTAAATTTATTATATAATCTTAGGATCGGGTAGCATTCTCCCCTAATCATTATCATTTCGCCCTGTCCCGTATCATTAATTATCTGATCCGACTTGACTTTGAACGATTCCCTAATTGTTGAAATTGGCACTGTGAAGATCGATTCGCCAACTGCAACTTCCATTCCGTCGATTATTGCTAATGTGAGTGGGATCTTGACGATGAAGCTCGTTCCCTCACCCAAAGTGCTTTCCACATTGACCGAACCGCCAAGCTTCTCAATATTCTGCCTGACAACATCCATGCCAACACCCCTGCCGGAAAATTCCGTAACTTTATCTTTCATTGAGAATCCCGGCTCTAGAATTAGATTTAGCAATTCCTTATCCGTATATTCCTCCGCCGGCTTAGTTAACATATTGTTTTTCTTGGCCTTTTCTAGCACTTTATTTACATCGATTCCCTTACCATCGTCGGCAATGACGATTATTACCTCGCCCGAGGCATTGCGTGCCGATAAGGTAATTTTACCCGTTGCGTCCTTGTCCGTTCTTGCTCTTTCCTCGCTAGTTTCGATCCCATGATCCATGCAATTCCTAATAAGGTGCATGAGCGGATCGTTCAAATTGTCGATAATACTCTTATCAACTTCGGTTTCGCCACCCTCGATTATCAGATCGACATCTTTATCAAGCTTAATTTTCATATCACGCACAATGCGATTCATCTTCTGGAATACACCGGATAGTGGCACCATTCTAATTGACATTACTATATCTTGTAATGTGTCGGTCAACTTCCTCAATTGGCGAGCCGCTTTATCAAAATTCTCAATATCAAGTCCCCTTAGATCGGGATTCGATGTTACCATGGATTCCGTTATGATAATCTCACCGACAACGTCATGTAATTCATCAAGCTTAGTTAAATTAACGCTAATAAGACTCTGCTTGCCCGCCCTTGAATTCGTGATAGCATTGTTAATCTTGTCGATTTCGGCGGGCCTTGACTCGGTATCTGCACCACTGTCGACCTTTGCCTGTTCTCCATCATGACTAGAATGAATTTCCTCATACGATTCGACATTCACGGTTTCTTCGATTAGCTTAAATATCTCCTCTTTAGAATTAGTAGGAATGAAGTGGAGCATGAAGCCATTTTCGATAATTTCCTTTGCGCTATCGGCATTCGTTTCAATATCCGATGGCTCATATTCGATATGTTCGCATTCATGGCGAATATTGTTAACAAGGAGGAATGCTCGCAAATTCTCCATCTTACATTCCTCATCGAACAACACTTTTACCGTCGTCATTCCCATATCTTGATATCCTTTTTCTTTATCAGCATTTTTATGTACTGGCTTATCACTCACACTGCCGCCCTTTAACTGCACAATATATTCTTCAATCTCGCCCTTCAATGTGCTGCAATCACTTTCATCATAATCGGGGGAGAGAATTCTGTCCATTTCAGCCTTAAAATAATCCGAACTCTTAAATACAAGATCATAGAGGTGCTCGATATTAGTTGAAATATTTTTATTTTCACGTATAATATAAAACATATCCTCGATTATATGTGCAAGTCCCGATAGTCCATCAAGTCCCATCATAGCGGACGAACCCTTGATAGTGTGCATTATACGGAAGATTTCGTTAATATCCTCATCATCGAATTGATTATTTTGTTCCGTTCTGAGTAAAATCTCGTCTAGCTGCTCTAATAATGTGTTTGTCTCAAAAATATACATGTCTAGCATTGTTTCCATGCCGGGATCGAATTTGCTCATATATATCATTCCTTTCGCTTATTTAATTGCGATTAGTAACTGCGCCTAGATAGATTGATAAAAAGTATCTTAAAACGCACATCATGGGGCGGTATTCTGCTCTATGTGACTTGTTATTATTCATTATAACCTATATATTGATTATCGGCAAGACCTAATATATCAGTTTTGCTAGAAATATGCAAGATTTCATGTAAAGATTCCTATGTCTATGCCGATATTTATAGTATAGTCATCTAAAACTATTACCGAAAGGATTTGCTATTATGGCTGGCATTCATCAAATACGGACTCCCGTTTCGTCAAAGGGCTCTTCCCCGAATGTGAAGCCCGTTGGCATTAGCGGTGAAGTTTTTGATCTATCGGATCTCACCAAGGCGGGCAGCACTAGGAAAATTGGCGGCGATATTAGTGGTGAATCCTCCGGATTACAGGGGAAGAATACATCTCTTGCTAGGCCCCCTCTACGGATTCTATCCGAATTATCGTCCGCATCGTCACAATTGAAGTCACTCCTGTCCGATGAATTACTCAGTGAAGTATCACGGGCGGGCGATTCCCTATTACAGCAAAAACTCGAATCACTACTTGATGCAACACTCCTATCCCCGAATGAGATCTTCAATGAGATTGAAAAACAGACGGAGGGGACACTCCTCTATCGTGGCGAATTGTTCGACATTCTGCGTTCTTTGATGGAGGATTCGCCATCGGCAGCGCTCAAAGATGCAATTGTCGACCTGCTAAAAGCATATAATAACAATATTTCTTCCCACGATATTCTAAGGGCAGTTGCTGCAAATCTTACTACTTTATCGGAATTATTCACTGGCAATGATAAAATCGTGCAAGAATTGCTTGCACTTTCTGCCCAGTTTAAGGGCGGCGATGTTGCTGATAATTTTGGTGCATTGACTGAAAAGACAATCGTCACACTCGCCGGACTTGAGCGTAGCCTACTTTCAAACAATACGACACGTTCTTTATCCGCACTAATAATTCACAACTTATCAAGATATAATCCCGATCCCGAATTAATCTCGCTTGCAAGGGCGGATCTGCTATCCCAGATTAGCGATAGCGCATTACGTGAGCAGATCGGAAGTGCCATTGATCAGTTGCTCAGTGATATTGAGATCACTAAAATACGCAGTAATTCCAGTGATGAAATATTGCTGAAGCTTTCACTTTTCCTTGAAAAGAGTTTATCAAGTAGCACATATCTAAATTTAATCGAAGATAGGAATGGCGGACTTGCAAAATATTATAATAATCTTGTTCTAAGGCATAGTAACGGGAATGAGGGCGGTCTTAGTGTAATTATATCCATGATCCGCAGTCTACTCGTCGGTGAAGAGGGGCAAAGGCTATCGGGGCAAATTCCCCTAATTTTTGAGTCCGTGCATTCACTTGACGCACTTGTCGATAAGCTCAATCAGATACTTGAGAATATCCCCGATGATGGCTTGCGTCAAGATTTATACGATAATTTAGTGAAGATAATCGATTTAATGGGTGAAAATAATGAGCCGATAATTACACGGATGCAAGCACATCATTTAGGATCACTTGGCAATCTTGCTGAATTCCTCGGTGCTAATATCAACGATGCCTCCGTTCATTCGCTCACAAGCTTTGAGCCGGCGGCTTTATTGCAGGGGCTAATCGCATCACCTAGCTTTTTCACACCGCTGCTGCATTTCCTCCTTCCGCTCATTCACGATGACACTAAGGCATTCGGCGAATTGTGGGTCGATAATGACTGTGACGGTAATGACGGTGCCAAAGGCTCCCATATGTTGCTGGCATTTGAGGTTGAGCGCATTGGCAATTTTGAGCTTGAGCTATATCAGATGGATAGTGAGTTGTCGATCTCGCTATATTGTCCGCCCGAATATGCAGATAGTTTTTCCGCATTGAAGCAGAGCATCTCAAATATTGCTAAGCAGGCTGGATATAATGCTCGCGGGTTGCACATCGCCCCATTGGAGCGTAGCCGCACTCTCACGGATGTTTTCCCCAAAATCGCTAGTAGAAGGGCGGGATTAGATGTCAAAGCGTAAACTCCATTCGGCGGCAGCTTTAAAATACTCCGCCGACGAAAATCATGCGCCGATAGTTGTCGCATCGGGTCATGGCGAACTTGCTAGCAGGATAGTGAGTGTCGCTGAAGAAAATGGAATCCCCGTCTATCGTGATGATAGCGCTGCAACACTGCTAACAATGTTGCAAGTCGGGGCGGAGATCCCGCCCAAATTATATCAAGTCATTGCCTCGATATATGCTGAAGTTCTAAAAACATCGGGCAAGATCATCGAAACAGAAAAGGATTAGAGAAACTATTCTCTAATCCTTTTCTGTTGTAGAATTCTAATTGATAAAAAGCTAGATCGAATCACCGCAATTCACATCATGAAGTTGACGCAGTATTGGGAGATTCTCCAGTATCTAAGGTGTGTGGGAGGTTTCGTAAAGGTAGGCATTGCCCACCTTACCCACCCTTTTTGCGACATTCATATGATGGAGAATGTTTAGTGCAGTGCAGGAGGCGGTCTGTGTTATTTTTGCCGCCCGACGATAGTCTTTTGTTGTGTAATTCTTGGGTAGGTTTGGTGGTATTAATTTTATGTAGTCGGCGGGCGAATTTATTTCTAGCATCTTTACGATTGAGATTGGGATGTTCTCCATTCGGTGCGATCCTTTTTTTCTATCCTTGCTCCAACCGTTTAAGATGCGGTATTCGTCAACATCGATTAGCACTAATCTCAGTCTTAAATTGGGATGATTTAAGTGTGATTTGATTCTATATAACTCACGGAATGCGCTGTATTCGTTGCCTGTTTTCGGTGATTTTCGCTTTTTCGATGTTTCACCTGTTTCGGGATCCACCCATGTTAGCCATTTATTATGATGGATTGGGTGGATTATCGTCACTTTATAATCTTGTAGGAAGAAATCAAGCTTGTTTCTTAGGCTCCCTAGTTGCCGTGTTTGAATTTCATATATATGATTGTTTTTGAATATATCGGCGAAGTATCTGCCGATCTTGACTTCATGGAATTCTTCATCTTCTTCAAAGAAATATTTTAATGTGGAGTGTACCATTCTTTCGGATTGTGTGCCGATTCTGTGCCGATTTTGGAGGCTATTCCTCGCTAATGCTAGTGCTTGTGATAGTTTTTCTTCCAATGCATTACTCACTTTCAACCTGTGCGTTCAACACTCTTTGCGCCGCCAACATTATGCCAATTTTGCCACTCGGATATGTAATTCCACCTTGTAGCCATACTGCGAACGGATCCCGAATTGGCGCATCAGCCGACAGTTCTATTGAAGCACCCATCGTGAATGCTCCTGCCGCCATAATTACCTTACTATCGTATCCCGGCATATCCGATGCAACGGGCGTTACATAGCTATCAATTGGCGATCCCGACTGAATCCCCTCGCAAAATGCCGTTAATAGCCGCTCATTCCCTAATTTAATTGCCGCTATTATGTCCGTGCGTATCTCGTCGGGGCGGGGATAACATTCATATCCCATATCTTCAAATAGGCTTATGGCAAATTGCGATGTTTTGAGCGCATTGGCTACAACTTCCGGCGCTAGGAATAGCCCAAGATATAGCTCCCGATTCATACCTAATGTGCAGCCGATTTCTCTACCGACGCCGGGGCAGGTTAGTCGATTTGCGCATAGCTTTATTAAGTCATGTCTGCCGGCGATATAGCCGCCCGTTCGTGCGATGGCGCCACCCGGATTCTTAATTAAGCTACCTGCGATTAAGTCGGCGCCAACATGGGTAGGCTCCAACTCTTCAACAAATTCGCCGTAGCAATTATCAACCATCACAATTGCATTAGGATTCGCCGACTTGACAATTTTCACGATTCTTGCTATCTCGTCAATCGTTATAGATCTCCTCAACGAATACCCTCTAGAACGTTGAATATAGGCAATTTTAGCATTCTTCACTCGATCGGCGATTGCATCGAAGTCAACTTCACCGCTATCGGTGAGCGCAATTTCTTCATATTTTACGCCGAATTCCCTAAGAGATCCGCCAGCCTCCTCCCCTAGTCCTATCACACTGTGAATTGTGTCGTACGGTGTGCCCGTTATAGATACCATTGTATCACCGGGGCGGAGTATCCCGAATAGGGCGACTGCTAATGTGTGCGTTCCCGATGCGAAATTGTGACGAATTA
The DNA here is from genome assembly GCA_012799315.1 of Clostridiales bacterium. GTDB lineage: Bacteria > Bacillota > Clostridia > Oscillospirales > Ruminococcaceae > JAAZLM01. The sequence continues at coordinate 7,313 of JAAZLM010000136.1, forward strand.
AAGCATCTTCAGCGCCGAAAATATCGGCAAGCACTCTATCAAGAATATCACGTCCACGGTCGCCATATCCATATCCCGTGCTAGTGACAAAATGCGATTCGCTAACACCATTTTCAATGAATGACGATAGCACTCGCTCGCCGCATTTAGTGGCAATTCTATCGATATTTGCGAATGCGGGGGCGCATTTCTCCTGTGCTACCTGTGCCATTTGTTTTAGATTGTTGCTGAAATTAAAGTATTCGTTCGCCATTTGTCCATCCCTTATTTTAATGAATTTTAAGTTTTCTTTATCTTTAGATGTGCACATTCGCCCATTATAGAAAATCCTATTTTCTTATAGAATTCCCTCATATCGTTCTCAGCGGCAAGTTCAACAATCTTGCCCTCACTATGATATTTATGCGCGACAGTTTGCAGCAATTTAGTAGAATATCCCCTACCACGCAACTTCGGCAATGTTGCTACATGGGATATGAAAATATTGCCACCAACATCGTATTGCACTGTCAATGTCGTGCTATCTTTATAGGTATATACCTTGCTAATACCGTGGCGAATGCGGTGCGACATATCAACATACCATGCCTCATATAGAACATCATCGAAAGATGAGCTAACTATTTTATATACAAGTTCCAGATGTGGCTTACTCTTTGGGCGGATCTTCCTTATTGGCGATTCACCATTATATCGATGAATATCGGAATATGAATATTCATATCTCGTGCCAAGTCTATCTTTTAACAGATTCGCATAACCGTGTTCCATGCCGATTTCTTCAAATTCACTCGCAAATATGAATGCGCATAATTCTTCGTTAATATGGGGCGGTATTTCTTCTATATCCTTTAAGGTGGAGAGTATCATCAATCCGCCCATTACAGCCGCAATTCCATAAAGGGAGAAAAAATCCCCCTCCTTTGCATTGATGTCATTATCGCATATTGTATAAAATCTGCAAAAGCTATTGCCAATCCCATATGCATCGTATAATGTGCTAATCTTTCTAGCGTGGTGCTCGTTAGGTAGTGGAATTCGCTCCAGTTTTTGCGAATCGACAATCTGCCTTATCATAACTGCGCCACCCTTTCATTTAATTTTTCTACAAGAGTTCTTGTCGCCATAATATCACTGGTCTTAAGCATGGAATTCGGCGAATGAAGGTATCTACATGGCATCGACACCGCAATTGTGCGAATGCCGCCTACACTTGTGTGGATGGCGCCGGAATCATTCCCACCGGCGATCATCGTCTTAGTCTGATGGGGTATGCCCTCTTCATCGGCGATTTGCCCCGCCAAATTATATAATTCCCTGTCGTAAATTGTGCTCCTGTCCATAAATGACACTACTGGGCCGCCACCCATTTTACATACCTGTTTTTCGCCGACAACTCCGGGAATGTCCGATGCTGTCGTCGTTTCTACCACGATAGCAAAATCGGGCTGAACGGTATATGATGCTGTATGCGCACCACGAAGTCCAACCTCCTCCTGTACCGTGAATACAAAATAGGTGTCGTATAATAGATTGCTCGCCATTATATCAAGCAGTATCGCACATCCCGCTCTATCGTCAAGCGCCTTCGCCTTAATTCTATCATCGCCGAACTGCGCATATTCCGATACGAAAACCGCACTATCTCCAATCCCAATATGAAGAAGAGCATCATCCCTATCCTTTGCGCCGATGTCGATGAATAAATCATCTATATCCGGCGCCGTGCCACGTTCCTTTTCACTTTGCATATGGATCGCTTTTGTGCCGATAACTCCGATCCGCCCCTTTTCACCGACACTAACCTGCCTGCCGATGACTACCCTTGAATCAATGCCGCCAACAGCACTGAAGCGCAGCATACCATCATCGGTAATATCCGTCACTATAAAGCCGACTTCATCCATATGGGCGCATAGCATCACCTTATTTTTCGGCTTTTCGGCGCCCTTTTTATAAGCAATAACATTCCCAAGTTTGTCGACATTAACGGTGATTTCCCCGTCAAAAGTGGCAATCTGCTTAGTTAAATAATCTGCAACCCTGTTCTCATCACCGGATATTCCTGAAATCTTACATAGTGATTCAATCTTATTTAGCATCGGTCGAACCCCCTTTAATATATTCAAATATTAATGTAGATACGGACTGAATATCACTTATCTGCACTGTTTCTATCGGTGTGTGCATATATCTTAGAGGTATGGAAAGAGTGCATACACGAACACCGTCCTTTGAAATGCCAATGGCATCGGCATTAGTCGATGTTTTCCCCGCCATTACCTCGATCTGGTGAGGGATATTCCTATCCTTGCCAAGTTTTATTAATCTATCACTCAGCCCTCTATCAAGTGTCGGTGCAATGCCGATCATGGCGCCATCGCCCATTTTACCGCATTTATGTTCGGGCGCATCGAATGTATGCGCAAAGCTGACATCTACTACAATTGCCTCATCGGCATCGATCCTGTATGAAGCAATTTTTGCGCCGCCGATATTGACCTCCTCCAATGAGGAAAATACCACCGCTAGATTGAACGGTAGTGAAACATCGTCAAGATTGCCACCGTATTCCCTCGATAGCAATTCAATTGCCCATAGAATCGCCGTCACCCCTGCTCGGTCGTCCATTGCCTTTGAGCAGAATCTATCATTGAGCATCTGCCTAGTTTCAGAATGGATAGTCACTCTATCGCCAAGTGAAATTAATTGACGTGCTCGATCAGCGCACAGCCCGACATCAATTGATATATCATCAATTTCGGGCGTCTTCTTACCCTCGTCGCCTTTTTTAAGATGCGGCGGCTTCGACGTTATAATTCCTACAAGGCGCTCGCCAGTAATTGAAGAATGGACTAATACCTGCGATGCTAGGAGGATCCTCCTATCGACACCGCCGCAACTACCGACTTTTAAAAAGCCATTATCATCTATATATGTTACGATCATGCCGATTTCATCAATGTGAGCATCAAGGAGCAAAGTCTTTTTCCCGTGTTCCCATTTACCGATATAGCCCGTCACATTATTGAATGAATCTATTTCAACATTCGATGTGTATTTCTTCAGATACTTCTTAGCTAGTGCCGATGCACAGTTTTCATCGCCCGACACCCCGTATGCGTTAGTTAACTCATATAATATATCTTTAACTTCCATATTATCATACCTTTCACCCGTCATATACTTATAAGCTATTGACTATGTCCTTATAATGTTGCCCTCTTTGCTCGAAATTATCGTATTTATCAAAGCTAGCCGATGCCGGAGATAGGCTAACAATATCGCCGGAGCGTGCAATTTCATTTGCTATTGCAACCGCCCCCTCCATATTATCGGCATGGCGGATTTGGATACTCTTATTATCATAATTGACTTCACTTCTTACCGCTTTTTCAATCTTATCGGCGGTCTGTCCCATTAGGATTAGTGCTTTTACCCGTCTATTCACAATGGGCGCAAGTGGTTCGAATGGGATCTCCTTATCATAACCGCCGGCGATTATAATCAATTTCTGATTAAAAGCATTCAGCCCTGCGATCGTTCTTGTGGGAGATGTAGCGATAGAATCGTTATACCATTTCACTCCATCTTTTTCACGTACGAATTCAATTCGATGCTCAACACCACGGAATTCTAGTGCTACCATGTGCATATTCTGCTCGCTGACTTCACCCTGAACCGCCGATATTGCAGCAAGGAAATTCTCAATATTATGTTCGCCCGGTATCCTGATATGCTCGCTCTTGAATAGGCGTGTTGCATTGTCATGATTACTAAAATAGATATAACCATCGGATCCAAGGAAGGCACCTTTTTCGGGAATTTCCCTCCTTGAAAATTCAATAAGCTCGCCACGCACTAGGGGCACAAATTGCCTGGATAGCTCATTATCAAGATTTAGGACTGCTTTACTGTTCTGCCCCTGATGAAGAATTAAATTCTTCTTAGCATCGATATATTCTTCCATCGTGCCATGCACATCAAGATGATTAGGAGAAATATTTGTAATAACGGCGACATCCGGCGATGTCGTCATCGAAATTAGCTGGAAACTCGAAAGCTCGACAACGGCAACATCTTCTTCATTAATTTCTTCAATAATGGGGAGCAGTGCCCTGCCGATATTGCCGCCAAGGTGAACGGTCTTCCCCTCACTTTCAAAGAGTTTTGCTATTATTGAAGTTGTCGTTGTCTTCCCGTCCGATCCCGTAACTGCATAGATTTTGCACGGGCATAGCTCGAAGAAGATCTCCATCTCCGATGTGATGATTTTGCCCATCTGCCGTGCTTTAATCAGTGCTGGATGATTATAATACATTCCCGGTGTGCGAAATATTATATCTGCACCCCAGATTGAATTGAGGTATTCTTCACCGAGTGAAAATTCCGCCCCAAGATTACAAAAATTTATATAATCGTCGCCTAGCTCCTCACGTGACTTCCTATCGCAAATACATATATCAATGCCCTTTTTAAGTAGCATTTTTATTACCTGTCTATGGCTGACTCCAATGCCGATGAATGCAACTTTCTTCCCCTTTAGATCTTCAAAGAATTGTGCAATATTTGTCATGCTATCTCTCCTCGTCATTCTACATTCGGGCTAAAAAATTCTACTTTGCAATTCCCCATTACAGCCGGCATTTTCTATTAGTCCTGCTCTTATATATAGTAGACTCCCGATTCCTAAAATGATATTTCTATTTTTCATATGTAATCTATTATACAGCTAGACGGAGTAAAATGCAATATAATTACCGCTCACAAGCAGAAATTTATGGTAATTTTTTGCTGTCACATCTAATGTAATTGATTTCTTGTCGATTGATGTCGCATTGGGTTGGCAAAAAGACCCGATCACAATATAATGCGGATGTTTCGGTACGATATGCTTTTACGTGTGAATTAGTGGCGGGAATTCCCACCACGGATCACCGTCAAAAATTTAGAAAAATGCTGCTTGTATTTTTGCGCCCCAGGTGATATAATATTATTTTAGTGGCATCTTTCGATCGTCATATTATATTTGTGCCCGTAGCTCAGTTGGATAGAGTGTCAGACTCCGACTCTGAAGGTCGTGCGTTCGAATCGCATCGGGCATACCAAAATTAATTCCCCCACTATAATAGTGGGGGAATTAATTTTATTCTATAAATGCTATCAATTCTGATTCGTCAAGCCTGCTCGCATCA
>JAAZLM010000137.1 GCA_012799315.1 Clostridiales bacterium
GAAGCAATAAAGTTACAGGAATGTGGGGAGGACATGGTATTATGAAAAGAGCAATTTCATGCATAATGTTATTGGCGATAATGATTTTCGCAGTCGGATGTGAGACCGTATCTTTTGACGAGGAAAACATGGAGATAGTCCAACTAAATCCCCCCGAAGATGGTCAGCAAATTGCCATTGTAACTACAACAAAAGGAGTTATAAAGGCAGTGCTATATCCCGAATATTGCCCGAATACAGTCGAGAATTTCGTTCAATTAGCAAATGAAGGGTTCTACAATGGGCAGAAAGTTTTTGCCATTGAGCCGAGCAACGCATTCATGGCGGGGAGCGATAGCGATACGGGCGAAACGGCTAAGACAATTACGGGTAAGGATATTAAGAACGAATACCATGATAATCTTTGGCCGCTCAAAGGTGCCCTATGCTCAATTGGAAGTAGAGAGGGCAGGGGAGATAGCAGATATTTCTTTGTCAATACTGTCCAGATCGATCCCGTTTTAGAAAGTGAAATGGAGAAGAACGGATACCCTAAAAAAGCTATTGAAGGATTTGTAAAAGCTGGTGGAGCGCCATCACTTGCTAGACAATATACGGTGTTCGGACAAGCATATGAAGGACTTGATGTGATAGAAGAAATCACTAAGGTTGGTATCGAAGATGAGAAATCTAAAATCCCAGTGGAGGAGATTATCATAGAGAAGATAGAAATATCAACGTATGAATCGAGTGGGAATGACATATCTTCAGAGGAACAAACCAGCAATCCGGATAATAGAGAATTGAGTGATGAGGAGTAAATTTGACACTAAGTATTTACAATATCAATATTATATTGTATAATATATTAAAAGAACGCAAGATAAAAATATGAGGTGTAAAAAGATGAAGAAAATAATCACAATATCATCAATGCTTATTGCATTGGTAATGGGGATGTTAATCATAACATCATGTGGGAAGGCTAAAGATGTGGAAATTGCTAATTTCGATCAGCCGGAAAAGAACGAGAAAATTGCAGTCATTTCAGTTGAAGGCTTTGGCGATATTAAGGTGAAGCTATTCCCAGAATATGCTCCCAAAGGTGTAGAAAATTTCATTACCCATGCGGAAAACGGATATTATGATGAACTGAATTTTCATAGAGTAATTAATAATTTTATGATCCAAGGCGGCGACCCTAAGGGCAATGGCACAGGCGGCGAGAGCATTTGGGGGACACCGTTTGAGGTTGAATCTGTTGACGAATTGCGCAATTTCAAGGGTGCGCTATGCTATGCAAATAGGGCGGGGCAAAATACATCTCAATTTTACATTGTTAGTGCTAATGCCGATGAATTAACCGACGAGTATTTTAAGCAAATTGAAGATAGTCAGGATATTAAATTCCCTACTAATATTAAGGAAAAGTATAAGGAAGTCGGCGGAACTCCTTTCCTTGATGGTAATTATACAGTATTTGGGCAGGTTATAGATGGTCTTGATGTTGTTGACGCAATTTCAAAAGTGGAAACAACATATAATCAAGATGGTAGCGAAATGTCGAAACCGATTGATTATGTTAAGATTAGCACAATAAAAATAATTCCTTATGAGGGCTAATAATAAGTAAACGAAAAAGCTATCTTCACAGCTAGCTTTTTCATTTTGCCTTAAATTTTTTAATAAAAATTGGTAACTTAATACATAACAAATTATCGTGATAAAGTAATATTTTATTTAAGATGTAGTATGAATATACATGGTAACTAATGGCTATAATATTAAAGGTTGTATATGATGCTTGTAAAAGGAAATTACAAATCAGCATAAAGAGTATCAAATTGATTAAAATAAATATTAGAACGATAAGATATGTGGAAAAAAGCTTTCATTATTTATTAGCATATGGTATAATCAAGAGGTTAGTATTAAGGAGTGTGACGATTTGGATAAGTACGTTATTTGTGGCGGAAACAGATTAACTGGAACAGTTGAAGTGAGCGGTGCTAAAAATGCAGCAGTGGCGATTATCCCGGCGGCAATACTTGCCGATGAGCCATGCATTATTGAAAATATTCCGAATATAAGTGATGTGTCTATTATAATAAAAATTCTTACGCAAATAGGCGCAAGCGTTAAAATGATAAATAAATCGACTATTGAAGTTGACAGTTCAAAGATAATGGAACCAACCGTGCCATACGAAATGGCAAGGCATATGCGTGCGTCATATTATTTCCTTGGCGCACTTTTAGGCAAATTTAACCGTGCACGTGTGTCGATGCCCGGCGGATGCGACCTAGGCGATAGGCCGATAGATCAACATTTAAAGTGTTTCAAGGCATTGGGCGCTGAATATACTATCGAACATGGTATGGTCGGATTAAAGGCTGAGAAACTTGTCGGGGCGCAAGTGTATTTTGATATTGTAACAGTCGGAGCAACTATTAATGCGATGTTGTCCGCCGTAAAAGCAAAGGGTCTCACCGTTATAGAAAATGCGGCGAAAGAACCGCATATTGTTGACCTAGCTAACTTCTTGAATTCAATGGGCGCCGATATTATGGGCGCTGGAACAGATGTAATCAAAATTAGGGGAGTAGATTATCTTAAGGGAGCAAGATATGCTATAATTCCCGATCAAATCGAGGCAGGAACATATATGATGGCAATTGCCGCAACAAAGGGTGATGCTATCATAAAAAATGTTATACCAAAGCATCTAGAATCGATTACGGCAAAACTTGAGAAAACTGGCGTCAATGTCGAGGAATATGATGATAGCATTAGAGTATGGGTAGATAAGCCCCTTGTTAAAACGAATGTTAAGACGATGCCACATCCGGGATTCCCCACCGATATGCAACCGCAAATGGCGGCACTGCTGACAATCGCAGAGGGCACTAGCATTATTACTGAAGGTATATGGGATAATCGTTTCCGCTATGTTGATGAACTAAGGCGGATGGGTGCCGATATATCCGTTGATGGTAAAGTTGCGGTAATTAGTGGCACTGACAAACTTACTGGCGCACCAGTACGGGCGACGGATTTACGGGCGGGCGCAGCACTTTTAATTGCTGGGCTAATCGCTGAAGGAACGACCGAAATCGAAGATATATTCCATATCGAGCGTGGATACGAGGAAATTGAAACTAAGCTTAAAAAATTAGGCGCTAATATTGTAAAGAAAGCCATCCCGGGGAGCACCTTGGCGAAGGCATTGTAATTGTTTATATATTTGGAGGAATGACTGATAATGGCAAGAGTATGCCCACTTTTTAGTTCTAGTAAAGCAAATTCAACCTATATAGGCGGGCAGTCAAGCGGTATTTTGATAGATGCAGGAGCAAGCTATCGTGGCATGCTCACTGCTCTTAATCATTGTAATATCGATATAGATGCCGTTAAAGGCGTTTTTATAACGCATGAACATTCTGATCATATCAAGGGACTGCATCAATTGCAAAAGCAGAGGGCGATTCCCATTTATGCATCGCCCGGCACTCTCGAATATCTTATACATAAAAAGCTTGTTTATTCGTTGGACGGTCTATATGAAATAAATGACAAGCCCATACAGGTTGCTGATATGGAGGTGAAATCCTTCCATACGCCGCACGATTGTGAGGAAAGTTTAGGTTATACTATATATACGAATGATGATAGAAAGATTTCTGTTTGCACCGATTTAGGTGAAGTTACAGAGGAAGTTGCCGATAACATTCAAGGTAGCGATCTATGTTTAATTGAATCAAACTACGATGAGCAAATGCTCAAGACTAATATGAACTACCCGCCATTCCTTAAGAAAAGGATCTCATCTAAAGTTGGGCATCTATCCAATACCGATAGTGCAGAATTTATCAGAACTTTGGTTAAAACGGGCACAACTAGGATCGTGCTGGGGCATTTAAGCCAAAATAATAATTTTCCGTCACTTGCATCTAAGAAGGTGCTTGATAAATTAGATGATTTCCAATTGGGGAAGGACTTCACACTTGATGTCGCACCAGTGTCGGCATCCGGCATGGTTATTGCACTATAATTCTAATTAAATTTAGTGGGTGATTTTGATAATAACAGTTAATATTATAACACTGGGCAAGCTAAAGGAGAATTATCTTCGTGATGGTTGCTCTGAATATATAAAGCGGCTTGGCGCATTTTGCAAGTTAAATATTATCGAGCTTGCCCCCGTGCCATTACCGGACAAACCGTCACAATCCGCTATTTCTACAGCACTCAAAAAAGAGGCCATGTTAATCGAGAAAAAGTTAACTAAGGGCGCTTATATATTCGCTCTATGTATTGAGGGTAGAATGGCGACTAGCGAGCAATTTTCTAAGCAAATAAATGATATATCGCTATCGGGCAGGAGTACAATTAACTTCATAATCGGTAGCTCATATGGATTGGATCCATCTATTAAGTGTAAAAGCGATATGCAATTCTCAATGTCGCAGATGACTTTCACGCATCAAATGGCAAGAATGATGTTGCTAGAACAAATCTACCGTGCCTTCATGATAGGGACGAACGGAAAATATCATAAATAAAGACAGGGTAAACCCTGTCTTTATTAATTGCAGATATTAATTTAGCATTGCGATTCAAAGGGGATAATTATCGGTAGGCTACTTCTCCAGATTTAACATTACAACGCTGCAAGGGGGTATCGTCGCAGAAAAACCGTCTTTATTTATACTGAAATCTTCGAATTCAGACGGTGCAACCTCATGCGGTTCATCGAATGTGTTGTGCGCATTGATCTCACCGGTCAATATCTTACCGCTCATGCCAGCAATATCATAGTCCAATAGTATTGAGGAAATATCGGCACTTTTATCGTGCGATAAATTACATACAGTTATCGTGATTACATCATTTTCGTTAATGGATGCTGAATGATGTATATGCGGAATAGATGAATCGCCCACTTCAATATTATCGCAAATTAAGCTTGTTTCCAATAGTGAGCCGTTCATATGTTGCTTATAGAGATCAAAGACATGATATGTCGGCGTTAGTATCATTTTTTCCTTATCCGTTAATATGATGGACTGCAATACATTCGCCGTTTGTGCGATGTTCGCCATGTGAACACGATCACAATGTTGGTTGAAGATATTTAGATTAATTCCAGCAACTAATGCATCACGCATTGTGTTCTGCTGATATAAAAAGCCCGGATTTGTGCCTGGATGCGGATCATACCATGTTCCCCATTCGTCAACAATTAAGCCAACACGCTTATCAGAATCATGTCTGTTCATGATTTCAATGTGTCTTGCTATTAATTCTTCCATGTATAATGTGTGTTTCAGAGTTGAATACCATTCGCTTTCATCGAATTCTATATCGCTACCCTTGTTTTCCCATGAATCGGTCGGTAATGTGTAGTAGTGTAGGGATATGCCATCTAGGCAATGCCCAGCGTTCTTCATGACTACATCAGTCCAGTTATAATCATCGCTATTTGGGCCGCAAGCTACCTTGTAGATTCGGTTATCACCGTAATTTCTTACAACGGTTTGGTATTTTCGATATTCGTCAGCATAGTATTCGGGGCGCATATTACCGCCGGCTCCCCAATTTTCATTACCGACACCGAAATATTCAACCTTCCACGGCTTTGAGCGCCCGTTCTCCTCACGTAGAGCGGTTAATGTTGAATATCCGTCGAATGTTAGGTATTCCACCCAGTCCGACATTTCTCTAACCGTGCCGCCGCTCATATTACCGTTAATATATGCCTTGCATTCGAGAAGTTCGCACAGTCTCATGAAATCGTGCGTGCCGAAGCTATTGTCTTCAATGACGCCGCCCCAATGGACATTTATCCTTTGCGGGCGCTTAGAACGATCGCCGATTCCGCTCCTCCAATTATATTCTTCTGCAAAACAGCCGCCGGGCCACCTCAACACGGGGATGCGTATATTCTTCAATGCATCGAGCACGTCGAGGCGGATTCCATCAATGTTTGGAATATCACTTTCATCGCCAACGAAGATACCCTCATAAATACAGCGACCAAGATGCTCCGCAAAATGACCATAAATTTCGGGATTGATTTTGTCCTTTTTAACTTGCGTGTTAATTGTTAGATTAACCATATTCCTACCTTCTTTCTTAAAATTAGCAACACTTTAGAATAGTCTAAAATATTATAGGTAATTCCATTAACTATACTTTATCATATTATACTACCTAAGTCAATGCGTAAATATCAATAATATGCAATGTTGCTTAAATGTTTAGTAAGTGCTATAATAGTAGTATCAAATATTATTATACTGCCTAATAGCTGATTGTATGTAGGCGGGAATAGGATGGAATGGTGAAAAAATGAGACAGATCAATAATTTGAATAAAGTGCATGAATTCTGCAGGGCTCTTAATTCACCATTGCGAATTAAGATTATCGAGGCTTTGACCGTGAATAGAGCGATGAATCTTAATGAGATCGCCGAGCATCTTGGCGTTACAAATGGCGCCATAACATCGCATATTAAGATATTGCACAAGGCTGAGATTATCAGTATTAAGAATTCTCCCGGCAAAAGGGGATTGCAGAAAACTTGCAGCTTAAAAGAAACTAAAATTCTGCTTGATTTAAAAAGCGATTTCGATAGAGGAAATATATACGAGGTTTCACTCCCGATTGGTAGTTATAGCAGAATAAAAGCAATGCCGACTTGCGGACTAGCAACGAAAGATTTCCTCATTGGTGAGGTAGATAGCCCACGATATTTCGATGATCCGATGCGCTCAAATGCGAGCATTCTTTGGTTCACACAAGGATATGTTGAATACCGCATACCTAATTATTTAAGACCAAAACAAATGTTGAAGGAGATTCAAATTTCATTTGAAATATCTTCCGAGGCACCGGGTATTTGCGATGAATGGCCATCGGATATACATTTCTACCTTAATGATACTTTGTTAGGATCATGGACTAGCCCCGGTGATTATGGGGCGGAGCGAGGACGATATACCCCCGATTGGTGGTTCGATTACTGGAATCAATACGGACTGCTGAAATTGCTCACAATAAATTCAAGCGGCTGCTTTATAGACGGGCTGCGAATTTCAGACATTAATATTGGTAAGCTAAATATTGATAATAAAAGTGAGCTTGTTTTCCGATTCGAAGTACCCGAACATGCGGAGAATGTCGGCGGTATCACCCTATTCGGTAAAGGATTCGGCAATTATAATCAAGATATTGAAGCACGAATTATGTATAAATAATATTGCCCCCCTGCGGAAGTGTTGCCACGGGGGATTTTGCCGCCCTGCCCATTGGAGGGCGGATTTTCGGGATTTTCTTCAACCATTATTATCATAAACTTGTAAAGTTTCAAACGTTATGATATAATATAAATCGACAGTTTTTGCAACTGGTCAACTATTCTTCCTATATCCCCTGCTTTTTATAACAATAAAAATTGGGGGTATTGAACTGTAAATATGGTAAAAAAGAGGGTAGGCAATGAAAAAAGTAATTACATACGGCACATTCGACATATTGCATTTTGGTCATATAAACCTATTGAAAAGAGCAAAAGAACTAGGAGATTATTTAATTGTAGCACTATCAACAGATGAATTTAACTGGGGTAGCAAGCAAAAGAAATGCTATTATGACTACAACACAAGGAAGATGATGTTGGAATCAATCCGTTATGTTGATCTTGTAATTCCTGAAGAGAATTGGGAGCAGAAAGTTACCGATGTGCAGGAATTCGCAGTGGATGTGTTCGTCATGGGTGACGATTGGGTGGGGGAATTCGACTTCTTAAAAGAACATTGTGAAGTTGTGTATCTACCACGCACACCGGA
>JAAZLM010000138.1 GCA_012799315.1 Clostridiales bacterium
ATAGCGATATGACGCAAAGTATGATACATGATTTTCTGCGTAAAGTATGCGGCAATTTCCTATTCAAACCACGAGTGATTATATGTGTTCCGTCGTTCATTACCGATGTAGAATCGAGGGCGGTATTTGAAGCGGCAAGGAGTGCCGGAGCTAGAAAAGTTTATTTAATACAGGAGCCTATTGCTGCACTTTTAGGAACGGGGAAAGATATTTCCGAACCACGTGGCAATATGATAGTCGACATTGGCGGTGGCACAACAGATGTTGCAGTTATATCCATGAATGGAATTGTCGCTGCTAAATCCATTCGCATAGCGGGGAATAAATTTGACGAGGCATTAATTAAATATATTAATAACAAACACAAAATTTCCATCGGGGAAAAGACCGCCGAACAAGCAAAGATGCAAATTGCAAACGTTTACGATGCAATAGGCAAGAAAAAGATGGTTGTTAGAGGGCGGCATTTAATTGAGGGGTTGCCAAGTCAAGTTGAGATTACAGATATTGAAGTTGCTCGTGCATTGAAGCCCGTCGTTTCAGAGATAGTTGCAGCGATTAGGACAGTAATGGAGCAAACACCGCCCGAGCTTGTTGGTGATATTCACGATACGGGCATCACATTAACTGGTGGCGGCGCATTGCTAAATGGGCTTGATCGCTATATCGAAAGAGAGATAAATGCACCATGCAATATCGCAGAAAATCCAATCGAATGTGTCGTTAGGGGAACAAGCATCGCCTTTAATAAAATCGGCGAATTGCGGGATGGATTCGAGATGATTTCTCAATATAAGTATAAATAAAATTCGTGATGTTGTTTTTTGAGCAGGCCTCAACCAAATTATGGTTGAGGTTTTTTCGCTTTTTTCCGTATATTTTCTTGGAAATTCTTTATACTATCTAATGTTAATGCAGACGCAAGAACACAAATCAATGGTAGGAGGAATTCAAATGGCAAACTTAACATCAAAAGAATTGACTGCAATTGAAGATCAGCTATCGTCAGAGCAAACGATGATAAAGAAGTACCAAATGTATGCACAGTCATGCACGGATCCTCAATTAAAGCAAAAGTGCGAGCAGATCGCAATGAAGCATCAAGAACATTATCAGAAACTTTTTAACCATTTAAATTAGGAGGGGATATAATGCACAATAATCAGAATTTTGCGGATAAAGAAATGATGCAGGATGCATTAATTTCTCAAAAGTTTTTAACAGATGACTACAATATTTTTGCAAATGAATGCGCCACTCCTCAGGTGAGGGATTCGTTTCTATGTATATTGAACGAGGAGCACCAAATTCAAAATGAGATATTTAACGAGATGCAATCACGTGGATGGTATCAGGTAAAGCCAGCTGAACAGCAAATGGTTGATCAAGCTAAGCAAAAATACACAAATATGAATGGATAATTCAGTTAAGCTTTTTTATAATCGCATTGCCAGATGGCATTGCGATTATTTTTGTCAATTTGCAATCTCATTGAATAAAGATACTCATAGCAAATGTTTAATATGTCACAGAGAGATTGTGAAAAAAACTACAATATTATCATTGAAATTAGGTAAGAAATAAGGTATAATAAGATGAATGCCGTTAAAGACGGACTAAAAATAAAGAAAAGGAGAATATCATGGATTGGGGTTATATAATTTCCATAACTATTATCGGGACGTTGGTTGTATTTTCAGCACTAATTCTACTTGTTTTGTTTGTTCAGACAATGGGCATAATTTCCACTAAATCATCAAATAAGGACAAGAAAGATAATGATGCTCCCACTGAAAAGAGTTCAGCTAATATCGCAACAGGGCAGAATCCCGCAAAAGCGCAGAATATTTCATCAGTAGCAAATGATGATATTGATAGTGAAATTGTAGCAGTTATTACAGCGGCAATTTCTCAAATGCGCATGAGTAAGGGGAACAAAACTAGCTTTAGAGTAAAAAATATAACAAGAGCTAGTAATTCCCGCCCAATTTGGGGACTAGCTGGGATACAAGAAAATACGAGAGCATTTTAAAAAATAAGAAGGGGAACTGATATGATAAATATACTTGTAGAAACTGTAAAAGACCTAGCGATAACGTCGGGTCTATATAATTTATCATGGCAACAAGGTGTAATGCTACTGATATCACTTGTCTTGATGTACCTTGCAATTGCAAAAGGGTATGAACCGCTATTGCTGCTACCAATAGCATTCGGCATGATGCTTACAAATTTGCCATTAGCTGAATTATATCATCCTGAACTTTTTGCCGGGACTGAATTAAATATTATAGAAGTTGTGAAAAAAGGTGGACTAGTCGACTTCCTGTATCTTGGTGTCAAGCTTGGAATATTCCCGCCTCTCATCTTCCTTGGTATCGGTTGTATGACGGACTTCGGCCCGCTAATTGCCAATCCTAAAAGCTTCCTACTTGGGGCGGCGGCTCAATTCGGTATATTCGGAGCATTCCTTGGCACAATGGCACTTAGCCCACTACTTGGCTATACATATGCTGAGGCTGGGGCGATTTCAATCATTGGCGGGGCAGATGGCCCTACCGCTATCTTCGTTACTGGTAAGTTGGCTAGTCATCTCCTGGGGCCGATCGCCATTGCTGCATATTCATACATGGCGCTAGTGCCGATAATTCAGCCTCCTATCATGAAGGTGCTAACGACTAAAGAAGAGCGTGGCATTGTAATGGGGCAGCTACGTGAAGTATCTAAGAGGGAAAGAATTATATTCCCAATCCTAGTTACGTTAATTGTTTCACTTCTTGTACCATCGGCTGCAATTCTAGTTGGAATGCTAATGCTCGGTAACTTGCTTCGTGAAAGTGGTGTAGTCGATAGACTGGTTAAAACAGCACAAAATGAGCTGATGAATATAATTACAATCTGTCTAGGAATTTCTGTTGGTGCCACTGCAACAGCGGCGAATTTCCTATCACCTAAGACATTGGGCATCATTGCTATCGGATTAACAGCTTTTGCAATTGGTACAGCGTCGGGTGTATTATTCGGCAAACTTATGTGCAAGCTTTCCGGTGGTAAGATAAACCCACTAATCGGTTCTGCTGGTGTGTCGGCAGTTCCAATGGCGGCAAGAGTATCGCAAAAAGTCGCCTCGGACGAGAATCCGCATAACTTCCTACTCATGCACGCAATGGGTCCTAATGTTGCTGGTGTTATAGGATCAGCAGTAGCGGCAGGTGTCTTAATCAGTGTATTTGGATAATTAATAAAAGTAAGAACAACCGCCTATATTAGGCGGTTGTTTTATTTAAGATATTCTGCTAATTGATTGCTATTAGGCGGCATATCTTCCGCATAGACTCTTCCTAATTCATATTGATTATCGGATTTTATATCTGCGATTTTTAGCCGCATTGTCAGCCCTAATTTACATCCCTTTTTCTCTAACAAATTAAAGGCATCATCGCTATAATCACTGTACGGATGGCTAATCGCCCACGAATCCGAGCTAATTACATCCTTCCAATAGTCGAGTGATGAGTCTATCTCATGGTCGATTCTATCTAGATCGGCAATGCCCGAACTGAGCGGAACATCATACCTTAAGCCAAAATTCATACCGTTCTTCTTCATCACCTTAACTTGCTCACGGCTCAAATAAATCCGACGTGAAAAGCTATTTTCATCTATGCCGACAAACTCACGGAATAAATCGCTCAATATCAGACTGCTTAAACTTTCATTCAATTCCGATAAAAGCAACCTCTTGACAAAAGCGGTGGAAGCATTATCAAATCGATTAGGCACTGCGAATTCGTTATATAGAACATCATTTTCTTCTATATCGTACTCAAGTCCACGATAATAATCAAGCTTTTTAAAGACACTTTCGACAAGTATATCAATC
>JAAZLM010000139.1 GCA_012799315.1 Clostridiales bacterium
ACCTTGAGTCTGAGAAGTTTATTTTTTTCATTTTGCGTTCTTTCCTTTCAGAAAATACTTGTAGCTTTTTATACTAAATTTTCACCACTCTAAAAGTAGTTTTAACAGCTTTTACTGTTTTATGCTATGATAATTTAAATTTTAGTGATATTTATTTTTAACTGGTGAATGCATCGGCAAGACTGATATTTTAGCAGAGCAGAATATAATCTCTCCAATATTTAGTTATTATTATTTTGGACTGTTTTACGATTTTTATACTTAAAAACGCACAAAAAACCCCATGCTAATTAGCATGGGGCAGAGAAAAAGCCTAAATACTATTATATTTTTGACTCTTTGCGTTTAATGTATATTAGATTTATATTTAAATTGTTCCTTCTCACTGATTTAACATCGAAGCAATTTAATGAGCTAATGAATGGTGTAAGCTTTACAAATCCATAGTTTCTAACGTCGAAATCGGGGAATCGCTTAATGAGAGTATTCCCGATATCGCTTAGCGGACTCCAGCCATCATCGTCGGATGTTTCATCAACTATTGACAGGATAGCCTCCTTAACAATTTCACGTGGTGTCACAACTGCGTCAAGAGGGGTTGTCCCGTTAGTATTCGCACCCACAGATCCTTCCTGCTCATTGCCATTGAAGATAAGGCTCTTTGCGAGCACCTCAAGATACTTGAATTTATTGCAAGCGGTGATGAATGGCGTCGGTGTCTTTCTTTCGCCCATTCCAACTACATACATACCGGACTCACGCAATCGTGAAGCTAGTCTTGTAAAATCGCTATCACTTGATACAATGCAAAATCCTTCAACATTACCCGAATATAAGATGTCCATTGCATCGATAATCATAGCCGAGTCGGTGGCATTCTTACCGGTGGTATATCCGTATTGCTGGATTGGAGTTATCGAATGGTTTAGGAGAATACTCTTCCACGAGCTAAGTGATGGTTTAGTCCAGTCACCATAAATTCTCTTATATGTTATTACACCATCATTTGACAACTCATCAAATATGAATCTAATATACTTGTCGGATACGTTGTCTGCATCAATTAGCACAGCAAAACGTCTGTCGTTCATAACTTTGGCCTCCTGTATTATAATCGTAAACACCAAGAAGATTGATTTGAAATTGGCATTTAAACTTAATTTTAACGGTAGAATTCATATAACACGGATAGATTATTAGTTTAACATATAAGCATTATATTCATTTACACTATAACATAAAAATGCACTAATTGCAATAACAAAGATTGCAGTCACTTCAATAGCAGTGATTAGATGGATGTAGTCGGTCTAAAATAAAAAGTTCGTTATATATTATGCACTATAAAATACATAGTATCATATGATATAATACCATTTATTTCTATTTGGGATCGATAATTATATGGAGGTAATACCATTGCCTAATAAAAAAGAAAAAACATTTTTAGTCGCTGGTGGGGACTTGCGGCAAATATATCTAGCCAACTGCCTTGCGGCTAAGTATAAGGTATATGCTGTCGGCTTTTCGAGGAATCTGATGAGGTCGGGCGATGTTATTTTACTTGATAGCAAGCTAAAGCTTGATGTACGAGTGGATTACATCGTTTTGCCAATACCTGCAACGACGGACGGCACAACCGTTCATGCACCGTATTCGGGCGGCGCAATAAACTTAAAAGGTATTCTATATATGTTGAAAAGGGGCGGAACGGTCTTTGCGGGGAAAGCAACGGATGAACTCAAAAAACTATGCCAGCAGAACGAACAAACTTTAATTGATTATCTTAGTCGTGAGGAATTGTCGGTGCTCAATGCAGTCCCAACTGCTGAGGGCGCCATTCAGATAATGATGGAAGAAATGGCGACAACTATATTCGGGCAAGATGTCCTTGTCGTCGGTCACGGCAGAATAGCTAAAGTTCTAATGCGATACTTAACGGCATTCGGTGCAAGTGTCGACGTTACAGCCCGCAAATATTCAGATCTAGCATGGGCTGATATCAATGGATGCACGGGCATTCACCTATCGAAAATTAATCCGTACTTATCAAAATATGATGTAGTGATAAACACTGTGCCAGCGATGCTATTTGATGAAGGCAGGCTATCCGCACTTAAGAGGGATTGCCTTGTCATTGATCTAGCTTCAAAGCCCGGCGGTGTCGATTTTGATATGGCGAAGAATATGGGCATAAATACGATTTGGGCACTATCACTCCCGGGGAAGATAGCCCCTATTACCTCCGGTAAGATAATATGCGATACAATCCTTAACATCATGGACGAAAGGGGTGAAAGTTGATGTATGATAAACTGGAGGGGAAAAGGGTAGGCTTTGTAGTTTGCGGTTCATTCTGCACATTTGCGCCCGCATTCGAACAAATGAAGAAGCTAGTTGCTATCGGATGCGATGTGACGCCGATCATGTCTTTTAACGCAAGCTCTATCGATACAAGATTCGGCAAAGCTAGAGCGCATATTGATATGCTAGAGGGCATCACAGGTAAGGAAGTAATACGCACAATTGTTGATGCTGAGCCAATCGGGCCTAAAGGACTACTTGATATTGTAGTAGTAGCACCATGTACGGGCAATACGCTTGCGAAACTTGCGACCGGGATAGTTGATACACCGGCGACAATGGCAGTAAAATCACATATACGGAATTTGCGGCCTGTTGTTATTGCAATAGCAACTAATGATGCGCTATCGGGTGCTGCAAAGAATATCGGAATACTGCAGAACTATAAACACTATTTCTTTGTACCTATGGCTCAGGACGATTATGAGAATAAGCCGAATTCAATGATAGCATTGTTCGATTTGATTCCAGATACAGCACAAGCAGCGTTTGAAGGTAGGCAACTCCAACCATTAATTAGATGATAGATTTAACAGTAGACAATTATTTTATTAACCTTGAATTCACCTTTGAATTAGCTTAATATATTACAATGAGATAGAAGGCGGTTGTTAAGTCAATTGCCGGCATGATGATATTTGTTTAACAATGTTAGTTGTTAACAGTTTAGCAGCAATTCTACAAGAAAGGTGTCAGAAATGAAACAACAAGGAATAAGCAAACTCGATTTAAAACGACAAAATCGTATGCAGATATTAAAGTTATTAAAGCAACAAGGACCGACATCTAGGATTGACATAGCCACGACACTGGAGTTAACTAGGGCAGCAGTTACAATAATTATAAATGAGATGATTGAGCAGGGGATCGTCAATGAGATTGGCGAGCAGAAGAACCCTAATAAAAAACCAACAAGAGGACGTAAAAAAATCCTTGTTGATATTAACCATAACTACAAATTCGCAATGGGAATCATGGCGGATAATGAGCAGGTTAGTATTGGACTGACTACGCTTGAGGGTGCTGTTCTAGATAAGCGTAGTTTATTTTTTAATGATGATACTACTTTTAATCAGATCATCGACTTTATGCGTGATGGCATGGAAGAAATCAAGGATTATAACTGTTTAGACGAGAGCCGGATTCTAGGTATCGGCTTTACAGTAACAAGTGATGCTTGCGATAGATTAATGCTTAACATTGATAGTGAGGGATTTTTCGATTATTCCATTATTAAGAATGAATTCGATAAATTCACTTCACTACCGATCCTATTCGATAATGCGATTAGCACTTTAGCATCGGCTAATATCGACTTCAATAAAGAAAAATCAATGATTCCACACAATGCAGTCATGCTCTATTATGGCAACTCACTCTACTTGGCAATTATTCAAGGAAATGATCCGTTAAGAGTGCCCGACAGGGATATAAATTTGATTGAGAAGATTAGAATTGGTGGCGATGGTGCCACAGCAAAGGATCTCATCACACCGAATGCGATAGTTGCAAGAATTAGGGAGGTATATTCCGATACGAATACGCCGATCCTATACGAAAGCACTATTGGCAATGTTGCCGATGTTAAGATAGAGGATATTTGCATATCATATGACCGTGGAGAAGCGGCTGTATTACAGGTAGTCGATGAAATCTGCGAAGATATGCTAACCCTAATTAACAATATTATGTGCATTGTTAACCCCGATAAGATAATAATTCACGGCATGGTGGGCGAATATAAATATCTATATGATTTACTACTAAAAAGCCTAGATAAACATGATAAGTTGAAAGATAGGATAATTCACAGTTGCGTTGGTAAAAACCTTGAATTCCTTTCTGGATGCTCACTTGCTATTAGGGAGCTGTTTTTCACACGTGGCGGATTCGACATCTAAATTCCATAGTTGATATAAAGAAAGGCAGATACGATAATTGTCGTATCTGCCTTTTCTATTATGAGTTGATAACGGAAATATATTCGTCAAATGCCCTTTCCCAATCGAGGGAATCCTGAGGTATGAATGTCTTGACATTCTCATTATCCCTAATCATTTGTCTTGCTTGACTCTTGTCGCTAATTTCTCCAAGTGCTATCAGTGCAGTGGAGATATTTCCGATAGCCGTCGCCTCAATGGGTCCAGCCACAACTTTAATCCTGCAAGCATCGGCGGCTAATTGGCATAGAAATTCGTCCTTAGTCCCTCCGCCAATAATATGTATCGCATCATATTTTTTTGACGTCACATTCGAGATTTGCATTAGCGAATTTGCATATTCAAGAGCAATACTCTCATATATGCAGCGCATCACTTCGCCAATCGTTGTCGGTATCGGCTGATTCGTATCCTTGCAAAATTCCCGAATACGTGATGGGAGATCGCCCGGCGATTCGAAGCTTTCATGATTTGGGTTGATGAAACACTTAAACGGCTGTGCCTCTAGAGCGAGTTGTTCCAGTTCGGCATAGCTTAAATCGCTACCCTCTCTTTTAAATTGCCTCCTTGACTCCTGAATCAACCATAAGCCCATAATATTTTTTAAAAAGGTAGTTTCCTTATCTATACCGCCCTCATTCGTCAGGTTGTATTGATAGCTTTTATCATTGATAAAAGGTGTCTTACTAAGTGTGCCGAATAGCGACCATGTACCGCAGCTAACATAGATAAAATCATCATCTTTAGCTGGCACAGCAGCAATTGCGGATGCGGTATCATGGCAACCAACAGCAATTACGGGCACTTGCGGAATTTTAAGTTCATCGCATATGTCCTTACTTAGAAGACCGTAACTCTCACCACTGTGAATTATGGGCGGGAATATATTTTTATTAATGCCAATTAGATCGATTAAATCCCAATTCCAATCATGGGTATCGGGATTAATCAGCCCTGTCGTCGTTGCCTCAGTATATTCACTTCTTATTGCTCCCGTCAACATATATGCAAAAAGATCCGGCACCATTAATAGGGACTTTGCACTACTTAGGAATTCGTTGCGGTTCAATTTCAGCGAATATAGTTGGAATATCGTATTGATTCGCATAATTTGAATGCCCGATTGCATATATAACTGCTTTTTATCAATTAATTCAAATAGCTTTTCAGGTATGCCAACTGTGCGCTCATCACGGTAATGTACGGGCAGTTCGAGCAAATTCCCATCGGATCCAATTAAGCCGAAATCCACTCCCCATGTATCGATGCTGATCGCATCAAATCCGCCATGATCCC
This sequence comes from Clostridiales bacterium, assembly GCA_012799315.1. Taxonomy (GTDB): domain Bacteria; phylum Bacillota; class Clostridia; order Oscillospirales; family Ruminococcaceae; genus JAAZLM01. The sequence goes on from JAAZLM010000139.1 coordinate 5,601, forward strand.
TTGCAATTTTCATTGCCGCCTTAATTTCACTAAATAAGCGATCAAAATCCCAATGAAGTGTTGAACCAATAGTAATTGGTTCATTAGCGAAACGGTGGATCTCATTCAGGGAGATTCTGCCATGTTCAACCTGTCCGAGCATCGCCCTACCGCTGGAAGCACCAAGATCAAAGGCGAGAACACGTTTAGCCAACATAAATTCACCTACTTACTATATTTCTTATATCCGGGGTGTTTGCCTGGGACATTAAATACCTTGCGGATATCAATGCAAGCATCGATCTGATCTTTCGACAGCTCAACCGCTCCCCCTAATTGATGTGCTACAAGACTCACTTTAGCGAAATGCTCAAGTGTTTCCATCTTATAATATGCAGTTGTTAAATCAACTCCCATAGAAATAGCACCGTGATTTTCAAGTAAAATGCAATCATGATCTTGTAAGAATGGCACGAGTGATTCAGGTACTTCATTTGTTGATGGTGTACCATAAGGTGCAATTGGCACCGACCCAAGGAAGATGATAGCCTCCGGCATTGTGTATTGATCTAGCGGGATGTGCGCAACTGCAAAACCGGTAGCAGTCGGAGGATGCGCATGGACAACTGCGGTCAAGTCCGGGCGCTCTTTATAGCAACGAATATGCATTTTCACTTCGGAAGAAGGCTTATATTTATCGTTTGGTTCGATAGCTTCACCTTTTGAATTAACTTTTATAATCATCTCCGGCTTTAGGATTGCCTTACTCACTCCGGTCGGCGTCGATAGAAAAGTATCTTCATCAAGTTTCACACTAATATTACCGTCATTCGCTGCGACGAAGCCAAGCTGCCATAGCTTATGCCCCACATCGCAAATTTGCTCCTTATATTGTTGTTCAGTCATTTTAATTTTCCTGCCTTTCGTTAGATAGATATATTACTAGCAAGTTTATTATACGACAGTTAGGGGTATTTGTCCACAACTAAACTTTGAAACCCAAGATTAAAAACAGTGAATATTGATTTTCGCATTAGCAAATGCTATAATTCTGATGAACGGACATATTGAAGAAAAAAAGAGGGATAACATTTGAAAAAGTTTAAGTTCTGGTTAGTTCTATCAATTTTTATTGCTAGTTTGCTAGTGTTCCCATTACTAGTCCACAATTTAATTATGGATAGACCTTTGCACATTCTAATTTTAATTATTGTAATAGCAATAAATATTTTAGCGATAATAGTCCTTATGATTTCCTATAAAAAATTAAAATCTAAAATGGCGTTATTGGAAGATGATGAAAGGATCAACAACCTCCTGATAAAAAAGTTGCCTCTCGATATCGATGAAGTGAAAATTAAAGAGAAAATCAAGGGGAAGATTTGCCTGATCACTGGCGGCGGTGGCACAATTGGGTCGGAGCTGTCGAAACAGATCGCAAGTCTTAAGCCCGAGCGGCTTATCATCCTTGACATTTATGAGAATAATGCATATCGAATTCAGCAATACCTATTGCGTGAATTCACTGATCTCAACCTAGATATCGAAATTGGCTCAATACGGGATCACGATAAAATGGATAAGCTTTTTAAAAAATATAATCCCGACATCATATTCCATGCGGCGGCGCATAAACACGTGCCATTAATGGAGAATTCACCCGATGAGGCGATTAAAAACAATATCGGCGGTACATTGAATATGGTTGAGCTTGCCGACAAATATAGGACTGAGGAATTCGTGCTTATTTCCACGGATAAAGCAGCGAATCCAACAAGTATAATGGGGGCGACAAAATTATGTTCTGAAATGATTGCGGAAGATTTTGCAAGACGTGGCAGCTCAACAAAATTCCTAACAGTACGCTTTGGCAATGTTATCGGCTCTAGCGGATCGATCATTCCACTATTCAAGGAACAAATCCTAAATGGGGGCCCGTTAACGTTAACAGATCCCGACGTTGAGCGATATTTCATGTCAACTTCTGAGGCGGTGATGCTCGTTCTTCAATCAACTATATATGATGAGGGAACTTTCATTCTAGATATGGGCACGCCCGTAAAAATTGCCGATCTAGCAGAAAATATGATATCCCTATTCGGAGATAGACCAAATAGGGATATCAAGATTAAATATATCGGACTGCGACCGGGGGAGAAGTTATATGAAGAATATACATCAAAAGAAGAAGAATTAGAACCGACGGAGCATGATCGCATATATAAGGTTCGCAGTAATAAGAAAAGGGAAGATGCACTCTTGCCGAAGATTAATCAGCTAATCCAATCAGCGCAGCAAAATGCTCCTGCGAACGAGTTAAAAGAGATGCTCAATGAAATTATAAATATGTAGCAAATCCCATTACATCGAATAAAGAAACAAAAAGCTCTACCGATCGGTAGAGCTTTTCTTGGTGCGGATGACAGGGGTCGAACCTGCACGTCGTGAAACACTAGATCCTAAGTCTAGCGCGTCTGCCAATTCCGCCACATCCGCATATGTCCGCTGACGACTTTAATATAATAACATAGAATTGGATATGTGTCAAGCACTTTTCTCAAAAAGTTTTAAATAAATATTCCGAATTGATAGTATAGATCAATTCGGAATATTATCGTGAATCTCTGCCTTATTTTAATGCAATTCCATTCCTGCCTAAAGGAACTTTATGATCAAGCCCGACGAACTTCCCGTCCTTTTGCCAAAGGACTTCTTTAACAAAATTATACTTTTCATTATCCCATGTCTGCCAGTCGTCTAGAATTAATCCACCAGTATCGCCCGAATTCTGATTGAAGCACCAGAATGTATGATGCAGCTTGTGCGTTTTAATTAGCTTGCGCATATGTTTCATCCACGTTAAATTCGGTTCTTGCATAAAGCCGCCCCATTCACCAATTAAGAGGGGCGCAGTCTTTTTCTCGTAGATGAAGAACCAGTTATCCCGCCAGCAATCCTTCATTAATGAATCGTAGTTATAGCCGGCTTTAAACCACGGTTGTTCATATACGGCGGGGCCGTAGTCATGCGGTGAATAGACGAGTTTATTTTGATACTTACCTAGATTAATCGGATAATCCTTTACACCTCGCAAATTCCCACCCCACCAATTGAAGTGATAATCACCCGCATTAGTAGAAGAGAAAGATGAATTCTTCTTAATATCCTTAGGATATATTTCAATCCCCTCAACCATGATTAATACATTGGGATTTTGTTCGAGGACTTTCATAGCGGCCTTTTCAGCGACATACTTCCAATTATCTTCACTTTTTGTATTGTTCCACACTGCCCTGGGCGATTCGTGCGGCTTACCGTGCGGTTCATTGCATAAGTCATATGCAATGATGGTATCGTCATCCTTATAGCGTTTAGACATCCATGCTAAAGCATTGTAATAATCGTTAGTGGTGATTTTACTAGAATACCACATCGGCTCCATATGCCCCATGGGATCGGAGTTGGCACTATGTATATCTATCATAATTTTAAGCCCGATGCTTTGACAAGTGCTAACTACATGATCGAAGATTTCAAGACTGTTCATGCCGACAAGACCGGAATTTATAGCTTGATTAAAGTTAGCATCGGGATATTTCCCGTTCGACCATTCTTTTATAAGTTCGGCCGAGAAGGGAACTCTTAACAGGTTAAAACCATGATCAGCAATTGATTGCAAGCTGTCTTCAAGATGGCAAGCCCACAGTCCATCAAAGCAATTCGTACCCGTGTTATATCCGAACCAATTCACACCAGTTAGCCATACTTCTTTACCGTTTCGATCGACAATCTTATTACCTTTAACGCTCAGCCAATCATCGCCCGAGACGGCACCTTTATTCGGCTTATACTTTGATGGAGCATTGGCGGATGGCTTTTTATCGTCCTTGGATTTGTCATTATCGCTATTATTAGCGTTGCTGCCACTATCCGCATTATTCCCACTGCCATCATTGGAGGCAGTGTTACCGCTAGCATTATCGGAATTGTTTTCGCCATTCCCTACTTGCTTTTTGCCGTTTACAATAGGACTTTCCGGGAAGAAATCGGCATCGCTAGTTGCAATAATAAAGCCGAAATCTGCCGAACTATTTGCGTCAATAACTTCATTATGTGTAACGGAAGTTATATGTAGATTATTCCCCGTATGAGTGAATTCGCCATTCCACCCTTGTTCGAATTGGCTATTGTCGGGAACGGGAATTTCAACCTGCCAATCTCTTACTGAGAAATCATTATTATTCTTCAACGAGCAATCGAATTGCGCATAGAATAGCCCATCCGATTCCCATGTATTCCCCTTGTTAATGTTTAATTCAAGCCCCGAATCACTTTTGGTGGCGGTAGTAGTAGTTACCTCACTTTCAGCCACTGTCGTAGTAGTATGTTCGGAAGTAGATGTTGATAACTGTACATCCTGATCGGCTGAACTACCGTTCACTGCACTTATATTAATATCGCCCGTAAATGAAAACATTATAAATATAAAAGCAATAGCTAAAGCAATATATCTTTTCATATGTCACTCTCCTAGTAGAATATGTTATTTTCATTATACACAAAATCGCAGCAACTGTAAAGATAAAAAGAGAACCACCGACATAGATGGTTCTCAAATAATATTTGTTTTACTTAATAAGGCAATTTTGATTACTGGATACAATGCCTTGAATAGCATCGATAGTTACGGTTGCGCCGCATTTTAGGATCTTTGTTGCATCTTTCGCACCGACAATAACAGGTATATCGAGCGCTAATCCTACAATTGCAGCGTGGGAGTTCATGCCATCTTGTTCAGTCACAATGCCAGAAGATTTCCTCATAATAGAAAGAAGATTATTCGATGTTTGGGGTACTACTAAAATATCGCCATCTTTAAATCTTTCTATTGCCTCCTCCTCATTATCGCATACACATAGATTCCCGCAGCCGGTCGTATTCGTAATTCCCTTTCCAGAAACAAGCACATCACCGATTACATGGACTTTCATCATATTCGTTGTTCCCGATACACCGAGCGGTACTCCAGCAGTTATTACTACAAGATCGCCATTATCGACTAGCTTGTTCGCCTCCGCCGCTTGGACTGCGGCATCGAATAGCTCATCGGTGCTTTCCTTCTCATCAATCAGCAGTGGGGTAACTCCCCACGACATATTCATCTGCCTTAAAATCGTTGGCTCAGTAGTACAGCTGATAATTGGATATAATGGGCGGTATTTCGAGATTAGTCTAGCAGTTTGTCCAGTTTTCGTGACGGTGATAATTGCCCTTGCGTTAAGGTCGTGCGCAGTTGTAACAGTCGCATGGGATATTGCATTCGTCACATTCGGTAATTCATCAATATCACGCAGTTTAAATCGCCTTAAATAATCTATATCATGTTCGGTTGTCCTAGCAATAGATGCCATTGCCTTGATAGTTTCAATTGGATAATCGCCGGCGGCAGTTTCACCCGATAGCATTATAGCACTAGTGCCATCATATATCGCACTTGCAACGTCATTTGCTTCCGCTCTTGTAGGGCGGGGATTCTTCATCATCGAATCAAGCATTTGGGTAGCTGTGATAACTTGCTTGCCAGCATTATAAGCCCTTTCAATAAGCTTCTTTTGTATGACGGGTATGCGCTCAAACGGTATTTCTACACCGAGATCGCCCCTTGCAATCATGATTCCATCCGCCACACGCAGAATATCATCAATATTATCGACGCCTTCAGCATTTTCAATCTTAGCAACGATCCGAATATGATGGCATTGCTGCTCATCTAGAACTTGTCTAATTAGAATTAAATCATCGGCAGATCTAACAAAGGACGCAGCGATAAAGTCAAATCCCATTTCAATGCCGAATTTTATATCGCTAATATCCTGTTCGCTTAAATATGGCATCGATAGCTTAACGCCGGGGATATTAACCCCTTTATTATTGGATAAAAAACCACCGTTAATAACATCGCAAATAATTTCCGTTCCCTTTATTTCAGCGACGACTAATTCGATAAGACCATCATCGACAAGGATCTTAGTGCCAATAGAAACATCGTTCACTAGCCCGGGGAAGCTGATAAATGATTTCTTATCATCGCCCTCACATTGTTTAGTAGTTAAAATGTAGCTTTGACCGGACTTTATTTCAACTTTATTCCCGACAAAGGAGCCTAATCTAACCTCGGGGCCCTTTGTATCAAGGAGTGTTGCAATTGGTCGCTTTAATTCGTCACGTAATTTCTTTAGCTGATTCATTCTCTCTCTGTGAATTGTTTGATTCTGGTGTGAAAAGTTGAACCGAGCAACATCCATGCCCGATAAAATAAGTTGTTTAAGTACTTCGGGATCGTCGGTCGAGGGACCAAGAGTACACACAATTTTAGTCTTTCTAATCAAGATAGCCATTCCTTTCTAAAACAGGCAGGCATGCTAAGCCAGCATAAATATTTCAGCAAATAGGGTGAAAAAATAGCATAAACAAATTTTCCCCTAAGAATACTATACTATAAAAATCGCACATTTTCAATGTTGAATCCGATAAAAGAAATCAAATTATTTCATAAAAACTATTGATTTTTATGAAACACCATGCTATCATATCATTGTATCAGTGTGAGTAATACAGTTTAATTCGGGGGTGAATATATGTTTTCGATCGATACACGTGTAAGAATACCGATATACGAGCAACTATATAAAAGGGTATTAGAATTAGTGGTTAAAGGCATATTAAAAGAGAATGAACAGCTACCGGCGGTGCGTGTCCTAGCGAAAGATATTGGAATCAATCCGAATACAGTGCAAAAGGCGTATCAAGAACTTGAACGTGATGGAATTATCTTTTCCCAACCGGGTAAAGGTAGCTATATTGCATCAATAGATACTGTTGTTGATATAGCGCATAAGAAGGCTATAAATGCCTTTACCGATGCGGCGATTGATGCATTAGATTCCGGCATTAGTAAAGATGATTTGCATAAAGTGATAGATGATATCTCTTTAAAATAGAGGGAGGATAATAATGATTAAATTTCAGAATGTAGTCAAGAGATTCGATAATTTTATCGCACTTGATAATATTGACCTTGAAATTAATAAAGGCTCTGCATACGGTCTCCTTGGCTCTAACGGAGCGGGGAAGTCGACAATTTTAAGATTGATATCCGGTATTTATTCGGCGGAAAATGGCACAGTAGAGATCGATGGCGAACGGGTATTCGACAATGCCCATGTTAAGGAGAAGGTTTTTTTCGTCAACGATGAAACCGTTCAATTCGGCGACTTCACATTAGATGAGCTAAGCCAATATAGTAAGATGTTCTACCCAAATTACAGCGATGATAAATTTGAAGAATTGTGGGAGATACTTAAGCTCCCGAGAAAAAATAAACTGGCGAGCTTTTCTAAAGGGATGAAAAGGCAAGCCATTGTGATATGCGCACTAGCTAGTCAGCCGGACTATCTTCTTTTAGATGAAGCGTTCGACGGGCTTGATCCGACAATGCGCATAATCGTAAAGCGCATGATAGTCGATGCAATGGTAGATAATCAAATGACGGTGGTAATTTCATCGCACAATCTAAAGGAAATTGATGAATTCTGCGATACAGTCGGGCTGCTCCATAAGGGGAAAATCGTCTTTAACCGTGATCTTGACAGTGTCAAAGGCAATGTTCATAAGGTGCAAACGGCATTCGATAAAGAATACAGGGAAGATGATTTTGACGATTTAGAACTTCTGCATTTTGATAAGAGGGGCAGTGTTGTATATCTAATTGTCAAAGGGAGCGAAGATGAAATAACAACAAAACTAAATAAAATGGAGCCGAAAATACTTGATATTATTCCGCTCTCACTTGAAGAAGTGTTTATTTATGAAATGGAGGGTTTGGGATATGAATACAGCTCTATCGAGGGTTAGGAGTAACAAGGCCTTTAAATATTATAAGTTTAAGAATAAGCGCAATTCTAAATCATGGATAGTAGCATTAGTGTTAAATCTACTTGGTCTACCAATGATGTATATTGCCCAGAATATATTTTACTCAAAAAAATTAACTACTGTAATCGATGCGGGCAAGATGTTTGAGCAATACCAAATCAATGTTAGTATTTTCATCGGAATTGGGATGTTCTGCATCGCGATATCAGCAATAGCGGGCATATTTATTGTGTTCAGCTCATTCGATTACATGTATAACAAATCACTTGTTGACATGGCTTATTCAGCCCCCCTCAGCGGGACTACACGTTATACTGCCGATTTCTTATCCGGTCTTACAATATATCTATCGCCATATTTAATCGGCGGTATTATCGGCTTTATATTCGGCGGCATTACGAATCTTAGAATTGAAGAAGAATTTAGGGTAATACCGGACCTTAGCACAATATTGCCAATCTTTTTAGGTGTCGGTGTCGCCATGTTAATGGCATATGCACTAACAACTTTTGTCAGTGTATGCTGCGGTAGCTTAATAGAGGCTGTGACATATACATTAATCCTCAATGCAATTATACCGATTGCAATTCTGGTGACAGTATTCGGTGCGATGAATAATATCTATGGAATTCTTCAGGATGAAATAGCATTTAATTTAACCGCCGTCACATCACCTATGGGTGTGTTGATGGGCACTATTCAATCTTCTATTGATGGCTATATGGATGGCACAGAGAATTTTATTTATAATGCAAGGCATCTCTTGCCAATTCTACTGATCACAGCGGCGGCAATTGTCGGTGCATTCCTACTTAATAAAAGGAGAAAAGCTGAAGATTGCGGAAAGCCATTCGTGTTCAAGGTGCTTTACTATATTTTAATATCGGTTGTAACCTACTGCATTATAACTGCTCATTTTGCAACAACGATAACAAAAGTGAGCATTGCATCGGCGATCATTATTTCAGCTGTAATTTACTTCATACTAGAAGTAATCACTAATAGAGGGTTTAAGCGTTTCTGGGTATCGGCAATACGATATGTTGCAACGGCTCTTGTTATTATGATTACTGTCGGTCCATTCGTAAAAACGGATGCATTCGGACTATTCTACAGAGTCCCCGATATTAATAGCGTTCGATCCGTAGAACTAACATATCGGTACTATGATATGTACAATCAATATTATGATAATGATATAGCTATTGAAGTAATGTTTAAAGATAAAGATAAGATTGCGGATATAATAGAATTCCACGAAAAGACATTAAAGAATTATAAGAGTGAAAAGATCACACAAAATTCCAAGGAAGATATATATGATTTTTTTCAAGAAAATTATATATTCGGCAATACTGATATTTCTTACAAAATGAAGAATGGAACAAGAATAAGGAGATCCTATAATACCGATAATAACGAATATGAAATAATAAAACATCTTGAGGACACCGATGAATTTAAAGATGCAACGATCAAGATGATAGAGAAAAGATTGACCCGTGCCGGCAAAATTTCATTAATTGACGCAATAAACGAGGAGCAAATTACCTATCTCGATCCTGTAATGTCCGAGCAGGAAAATCTAGATCTATTATCCGAAGCAATAGCAAAGGATATTAGAGCAGGGGTTAAAATATTCAACCAAGATTTATCTGTAAAAAAACTTGGAAGATTAGAGGTGCTAAGAAGTGAAGAAGATCTATCGGTAATATGGGGTATCGATATAACAGAAGATCATATCAATACTATTAGCTTCCTAACGCAGAAGGGATATTCTTCATTCTTCTCAGTCGGTAAAGAGAGGTTCCCGAGGGCGGATGTAGGACTATACAATCTATATCTAATCAAGACTGATGAGTTCATCGGAAATAGTGTTTACGACGAGTATAAAGAGTATAGTGTAAATGACCTTTACTACTCCCACATTACTAGCTTTGAGCCTGAACAGATGGAAAGTGCAAGAGGGCTAGTTGTCAACGATAAGGTAAGGGAGCTTGCTTCAAATCTTGAAGAATTCAGGGGCAAATCGCTGCCGAAATATTTGGTGAAGTTTGGTTCGAAGCTTTTCTCAGTGCCGGGAGAATTTGATTCTCTTGCCGATGAAGTGTTCAATAGTGATGTTGCAATTGAAGTTGAAAATTTCTATGAAATGATGCTTGAAGAATCCGATGAAGTTATAGCCGAATTTATAAAGGAAGTAACAAAATGAAGAAAATCCTCTTAATGTTCACGGCTGCCATCCTAATTTTTGCAACTTCCTGTGCTAAATCGTCGCAAGTTGCAGATGTTCCAGTTGACGATCTTGCATCAGTAGTTATCGATAGTATCGAATTCCCGCCACAATTCCAAGAAATCACAGACAGTGAGCGAATAAGCGACGAATTTGAAATATTTATGGACAATGTTGAGGAAGCTACCGTATGGCAATCGCCGATTAGCGTGCATCTATATGAGATGATTATTATTAAGTCTAAAAAAGATAAGGTGCATGAAAATAAAGAGAGCCTTGACAATCGGCTAGATAAGTTGCAGAATCAACTTGCATTCTACCCCGAGCAGGTTAATATAGCGGGGGAGGCTGTCGTCGGGCAAAAGGGCGATTACCTCTATCTAATCTCACACGAAGACGCAAGCAAAGGCAAGGAAGCATTAATCTTAGCACTGCAATAGTATTATCAGAAAATAATCGCCCCCGATCCATATAGTGCAATGCACATTGGATAGGGGCGATTTTGCTGTAAAAAAATCTTTAATAAAAAAATTGTAATTCTAATATATTTTGTCCTTTAACTGAATATAGTATAAGGAAAAAGAAATATAGTGGGGGACTTTTATTGAAGATTTTTGATGTTTTAGATAGGGGTTATACTCATAAAGGGGACACCCCGAGTAAGAAAAGTTTAAGCGGGGTAGTTGATTTAGAGAAAATCACCTCAGCTAATGCGAGCCCTAAAAAGAATATCGGACTCAGCACTAAAGCGGCGCAGGAATTGCTACATAGGAATGGCAAGAATGAACTGCTCAACAAAAAAAGAACGGGAGCATTATCCATCTTCGCTGGGCAATTCCGTGATCTGATGATTATGATTCTCCTAATAGCAACAGCAATATCCGCCCTAATGGGGGAAGTTTACGATGCAATAACGATAGTGTCAATAGTTTTTCTAAATGCGCTGCTTGGGTTCGTGCAAGAATATCGCACCGAAAGGACATTGCAAGCATTGAAGGACATGACGGCACCATCGGCAAGAGTATACCGTGATGGCAGATTGCAATCCATTCCGGCTAGTGAGCTTGTCGTTGGCGATGTTATTGAAATTGAAGTAGGGGACAGAGTACCTGCCGATGCCGCCTTAATAAGCTGCATGGGACTTAGCGCTGATGAAGCAATACTAACTGGTGAGGCTGTGCCATCTTCAAAAGTGGCGGCGACGAGTCAAATCACGCATAATAAGCCAAATATGTCCGAACTAATATATATGGGCACGATTATTACTAAAGGGCACGGAATGGCGAAAGTAATAGCGACTGCAATGTCAACGCAAATGGGATTAGTATCGGGAATGATAGCGGAAATTAAACCAACACAAACACCTCTACAAAAAAGACTTGACCAATTGGGGAGGACACTGGCATTCGCCTGTATTGGGATCTGCATAATTGTTGCAGCAATTGGCGCATTAAGAGGGCATGAGCTGATGGATATGCTCATGATGGGTATATCGCTTGCCGTTGCCGCAATTCCCGAAGGACTACCGGCGACTGTGACAATATCGCTTGCATTAGCAGTGAGGAAATTTTACAAGCATCACGCATTAATACATAAGCTTCATTCTGTTGAAACACTGGGGAATGCCACGGTAATTTGCTCCGATAAGACCGGCACTCTTACAGAAAACCGCATGACGGTGACACGAATTTATGCAGGCGATGAATTCATTTCAGTTACCGGTAGTGGCTATCAAATAGCTGGGAAATTCACGAAAGGAAAATCGGAAGTAAGCGTTATAAGAAATAAGATTCTATCAAAACTGCTAAGAGCAGGTGTATTATGTAACAATGCCAAGATATCATCGGATAATCCTGTAAAAAGTAGGAATCGCAATACGCAGACAGTCAAGGGGGAATGGTCTGTAAGAGGGGATCCGACCGAAGTGGCATTGCTTGTCAGTGCAGCGAAGGCTGGAATAACTATGGCGGGTCTAGAGCAGGACTATTCAAGGACGGATGAAATGCCATTCGATAGTAAAGTTCGGTCAATGACTGTGCTAGTTAAGAAGAATAGCACCACTGAGCAATGCTATGTTAAAGGGGCGGTAGATTCAGTAATCGAGAATTGTGGCTTCATATTAACACATGATGGAATTGTTCCTCTATCCGCTGCTAGAAAGCGGGCAATTTTGCAAGCGAATGAGAAAATGACGAGTGAAGCACTGCGTGTGCTTGCATTCGCATATAAGGATATGAGCGGGGCATTTTCACATAACGAAAGACAGACGGGATTAATCTTCCTAGGATTGCAAGGAATGGTCGATCCGCCACGTGCAGAAGTTAAAAAGGCCGTTCGCACTTGTAAATGGGCAAAGGTTAAGACGGTAATGATAACAGGTGATCATAAAAACA
>JAAZLM010000140.1 GCA_012799315.1 Clostridiales bacterium
CTACTGACATTACTCTAACCTTAACAACATCACCAACTTTTACAACGTCTAAGGGATGTTTTATATATTTATCAGCTAGTTGCGATATGTGAACTAATCCATCTTCATGCACACCAATATCTACAAATGCACCGAAATCGACAATGTTACGGACTGTTCCCATCAATTCCATTCCTTCTTTTAAGTCCTTCATCTCAACAACATCACTGCGGAGTAAAGGAGCATCAAGCTCATCACGTGGGTCACGGCCGGGCTTTACTAGCTCATCTAAAATATCATTCAATGTTGGTTCACCAATGCCGATTTCATCTGCTAATTTAGCTATCCCGTACTTGCTTGCTCTTTCTTTAATATCGGTCACTCCACTACCGATGTCACTCAAATTAAATCCGCAATGTTCTAGCAATGCTTTCGCATGTTCATAACTCTCTGGATGAACTGCTGTATTGTCAAGAGGATTCTTACCGCCCTGTATACGTAAAAATCCAGCGCATTGCTCGAATGCTTTCTTGCCAAGCATTTTAACTTTAAGTAAGTCCTTACGGCTTGTGAATGCGCCATTTTCCTCACGATAGGAAACAATATTCTTTGCAACACGTGCATTAACACCAGCAGTATAGCCTAGTAATGATTGTGATGCGGTATTGAGATCAACACCAACATTGTTAACGCAGTCCTCTACAACGCCGGATAGGGCATTGCTTAGTTGATTTTTAGGCATATCATGTTGATACTGCCCTACTCCAATTGCCTTTGGATCTATCTTGACAAGCTCCGCTAGTGGATCTTGAAGTCTTCTTGCTATTGAAACGGCACTCCTTAACGATACATCGAATTGGGGAAATTCCTCCGCCGCAAGTTTAGATGCGGAATAAACACTAGCGCCAGCTTCCGACACGACCATATATGCAACTTTCTGCGGTATTTCCTTGATGAGATCAGCTACGAATGCTTCGCTCTCCCTCGATGCAGTGCCATTACCGATTGCTATTGTCGTCACACCGTATTTCTCAATAAGTGATTTCATTTTCGCCTTCGCTTCAGCGATTCGGCTCTGCGGCGGGGTCGGATATATTACTGTAGTATCAAGCACTTTACCCGTATCGTCGACTACTGCAATTTTACACCCAGTACGATAGGCAGGATCAAGCCCTAGAGTGATAGTGCCTTTTACCGGTGGTTGCATCAATAGTTGGCGCAAATTCGCAGAAAAAACCTTTATGGCAGCAGTGCAAGCATTGTCGGTTAGTTCGTTACGTACTTCACGCTCGATTGATGGTGCGATTAGGCGCTTATAGCTATCTTCACACGATAGCAGCACATATTTTGCGCATTCATTCTGTCCATGAACATACATATTTGATATTATAAAGACCGCTCTTTCTTCATCGAGTTCGATCCCAACACGCAAGATCCCTTCACGCTCTCCCCTATCAAGCGCAAGAATCCTATGACCGGGAATCTTAGAAATCGGTTCCGCAAAATCATAGTAATTGCCATATACACTATCTGCATCTTCATCAACTGCCTTAGATGTCAGCATAGCCGTTGTAAATGTAAATTCACGCAGTTCCTTACGCAGGGCAGGATCATCGGAGATTCCCTCAGCTATTATATCCATTGCGCCAGCCAATGCGCTATCAGTATCCGGAACTTCGTTTTCTTCACTAATGAAATTTGCCGCCTCGGTGACGGGATCTATATTATCGTCGCAAGTTAGTAATAACTCCGCCAATGGCTCTAATCCACGTTCACGTGCAATGCTTGCTCGTGTGCGGCGCTTTTGCTTAAATGGGCGGTATATATCTTCAATTTCGGCAAGAGTTTGCGCTTTTGATATGCTTGCCTCAATCTCGTCCGTCATCTTTTCTTGCTCTGTAATTATCTTTCTAATTTCATCCTTGCGTTTTTCTAGTCCCCTGAGATATTGTAATCTTTCATCTAAATCACGCAGGACTTGATCATCTAATGAGCCCGTAACCTCTTTTCTATACCGTGCTATAAAAGGAATCGTATTGCCTTCATCGATTAAATCCACCGTATTTTTAACTTGGGTTTCGCTTATTTTAAGTTCACTAGCCAGCTTTTTTATAATATCCATATGCCGCCTCCATCTGTTATTTCTTATATAATTATATCATATTCGCTCTTTAAAATCTAGCTTATGCGGCATCGGAATCATCGTAAAATGAAAAATACCTACCTAATTTAGAATTAGGTAGGTATAAAGTTATTCTATTCTTCAGAATTTTCCTGCTCCGGCTCTTCTTCATCGGAGGTGATCGTTACGCCTGCAATGGCAGCAGCCTCTTCAATTGCGTCAGCCTCGCTATTTGCGTCTTTTTCCTCGATTAGCGCCCTCATGGATAGGCTAATCCTCTTGTTCTCAAGGTCGATCTCAGTTAGTATTGCCTCGACCTCTTGCCCTACCGACAGCACATCAGCAACATTAGTAATGCGCTGAGTGTCGATTTGCGACACGTGGATTAAGCCATCAATACCAGGGATAATTTGCACGAATGCTCCGAATGGCATAATCGATACAACTTTACCTTTTATGATATCGCCAGTATTATATTCATTCTTGAATATCTCCCACGGATTATCTTCAGCCTTCTTAAATCCTAGTGATATTCTCTTTCTCTCTTTGTCCAGATCCTTAACATAAACATCAAGAACATCGCCAACCTTGACTACCTCGGATGGATGTTTAATTCTGCTCCAAGACAATTCGGAAATATGAACCATTCCATCAATAACGCCTAGGTTCACGAATGCACCGTAGCTTGTAATGGATTTAACTTCA
>JAAZLM010000141.1 GCA_012799315.1 Clostridiales bacterium
ATAAAGGATTCGCTTGATAGAAGGTTGAAGAGATTCCCATTCAGGACTAGTGCCTATGTTGGGAATTTTATGAGTGTATATGGATATAGGGGGCTTGTTCCCCGTGAATATTATGGTGATGGCAGAATATATAAATTTGAGGATCTATCGCTCAAAGGCCCATCGAATTCACATGGCTTATTGGAATGCTTATATGGCGACTATTCTCAGCTGCCACCCGAGGGAGAAAGAACTGGACACTCGATAGAAGTAGTAAATATTGATATATAATGCATAAGAATAGTACGCTTTAACCCGTTATATACGATTGGATTACTAAGAATTTTATTACTGCACAGGAATTTGGGCTAATTTGTTGCATTCTCAACAATTAACTGTTACAATAGTTTGTAATAATCTAAACTATATTGTTTGAAGATTGTACAACCATTTGTAATTTTAAAAAAATAAGGAGGATACTAAAATGGCGAAGATTTATTATCAAAGTGATTGCAATTTAGGATTGCTAGAAGGGAAGACTGTTGCGATTATTGGTTAGGGCAGCCAAGGACACGCACACGCACTTAACTTACACGAAAGTGGTGTCGATGTTATCGTCGGGCTATATGAAGGAAGTAAATCGTGGGCTAAAGCAGAGGAAGCTGGACTAAAAGTTGCAGTCGCTGCCGATGCTGCTGCTAAGGCTGATATAATCATGATTTTAATAAATGATGAAAAGCAGGCGGATTTATATAAAGAGAGCATTGAGCCTAACCTAAAAGCGGGGAAGGCATTGGCATTTGCGCATGGATTCAACATTCATTTTGAGCAAATTACCCCACCTGCCGATGTTGATGTTATCATGATAGCACCAAAAGGGCCGGGCCATACAGTTCGTTCAGAATATATCGCTGGTAAAGGTGTTCCATGCCTTGCGGCAGTTCATCAAGATGCTACTGGAAGAGCACTTGACGTTGCTCTTGCATATGCAGCCGGGATCGGCGGATCGAGGGCTGGTGTCCTCCTTACAACATTTAAGCAGGAGACTGAAACAGACTTATTCGGTGAGCAGGCTGTCCTATGCGGCGGCGTAACCGCATTGATGAAGGCGGGCTTTGAAACATTAGTTGAAGCAGGATATGATCCTGAAAATGCATATTTTGAGTGTATTCATGAGATGAAACTAATCGTAGATCTAATTTATGAGGGTGGATTCTCCTACATGAGATATTCAATCTCCGATACTGCTGAATATGGCGATTATGAAGTTGGCAGCCGTATCATTACTGAAGAAACTAAGAAGGAAATGAAGAAAGTTCTAAAAGAAATTCAAGACGGAACTTTCGCCCGCAACTGGATCACTGAAAATAAAATGGGTCGTGCGCATTTCGGTGCGACAAGGCGCATTGAAGCAGGGCATGAGCTAGAGAGAGTTGGAAAAGAACTCCGCAAAATGTATTCATGGAGTGACGGTAAATAAATTTCATCATATCCCCGTATCCAATATCGGATACGGGGATTGTTGCGCTATTCTATGCAACAATTCTCCGAAATCCCTATTTTAATGGGGGGAGGTATATGGGAAAGGAGTTATGCGATGAGATTCTTTGTAGCCAAAAATACCCTGAGTGTTCAGGGTGGGGATTGCCTCAATATCGCACAGGGAATGCACGGGCATATCGTGGGTGAATTCACATTCGATAGGGAATTGCCGG
>JAAZLM010000142.1 GCA_012799315.1 Clostridiales bacterium
TGCTTTAATCGTTCTAAAAAATCTTCCGATATTGCCATATAAACCTCCTTTATGATTTAGACGCTCCACCCTTTAGGAATGCACAATTTCGAATAGAAATCAATTGCATATCCGTCGGTCATGCCAGCGATATAATGGCTAACCGCCCTCTTCAACCCATATTTATCTATGAATTCGTTATATGGAGAGGGGAGTTTTTTCGGGGAATTGTAGAAGTAATTGAATAAGAATCTCACTATTCCTTGCGCCTTTTCTTCTTCCGCTTTCGCAACTGAATTAGTGTATACGTTTTCAAACATGAAGCTCCTTAATTCGTCATGTGCCTTGCGCACTTGATCGCCCATTTTTACACTTTCATTACTATTATGTATGATCGATTTTACAAGAGTTGTTATCCTCTGCGATTTTGTTGAACCAAGCACCTCTATTGCCGTGATGGGCAAGTCCTCGGTTTTAATAATTCCAGCACGAATGGCATCTTCTATATCGTGGTTGATATAAGCGATCTTATCGGACAAACGGACAACATTCCCCTCAAAGGTGCAGGCAATGCCATTGGTATGATTGGCAATACCGTCGATCACTTCATGAGTGAGATTGAGCCCGCTCCCGTCCTTTTCGATATATTCAACAACATTGACACTTTGGATATAATGCTTGAATCCGCCAACATCGGCGCACATTTCATCAAGTACGCTCTCACCCGAATGTCCGAAGGGCGTATGCCCAAGATCATGCCCGAGTGCAATTGCCTCAGTTAAATCTTCATTTAGACGCAGCGCACGTGAAATCGTTCTAGCAATTTGCGATACCTCAAGTGTATGTGTCAGCCTTGTGCGATAGTGATCACCAATCGGCGTTAGGAATACTTGCGTCTTATGTTTCAACCGTCGGAAAGCATTGCAATGAATGATCCTATCCCTATCACGTTGATATTCAGTTCGAATATCGCATTTTCTTTCGGGAATTTTACGTCCGGCACTTCGTGAGCTAAGGGATGCATTATCATCAAGTATGCTTAATTCAAGTAGTTCTGCCTGTTCTCTAATTGTCATTTAATTCACCATACCTCCCCAAATAAATAAAGTATTCACTATATTTGCGACAGTATTCGACTATAATACACTCTCTATACTATATATACTAGAATGAGTGTAGGAATCCTTTATATTACCGGGGAAAAAGCGCATTATAGAGTAACTTTGTATAGTTGCACAATATACTATAATATATCTGCATATTTTTCTTCTAATTTGACGATGGAAGCTTGCCCGTTAGTGATATTAGTAATATGTTCAGTAAAGGGATCTTCCTGCTCTAAGTCAACTAGAAGATCAATTTTTACCGCACTACCGAATGTGCTATCAACTACTTTTACCACAAAATCGGATAGGGCATATTGCACCTTGCCATATAATGAATAATCGACATCAATTTGCAATAAAGCGCAGTAGCACATATGCATCTTTTGGGCAGAATCGACGGCGATTTTAGCCGCATGGGAATATGCACGGACAAGACCACCGCCGCCGAGCATTATACCACCGAAATATCGTGTAACGACGCAGCAAACATCGATTAAACCCTCTTTTTGCAATATATCTAAGACGGGGACACCGGCGGTTCCCTGCGGCTCACCATCGTCGGAATATCGTGTAGTATTCCCTTCACGCAGCAGATAGGCATAGACATTATGCGTAGCCTTCCGATGTTGTTCACGAATGCTATTGATGAATGCAATAGCCTCATCTTCCGTCGTTGCAGGGGAGATATATCCAATGAATTCCGATCGCCGTTCAATAAACGAATCACTTGACGGTGATTTGATAGTTAAGTATTTGATCTAGATCATCTCCCAAAAAATAAATTCTTCTGTGTAAAACACAAAAGCCCACCGAAAAAGTGAGCTTTAGCTTGCATAAATGTGATTGATCTTACTCAACATTAAAGCGCTTCTTAAATCTGTCAACACGTCCTCCAGTATCGACAAGCTTTTGCTTACCGGTGAAGAATGGATGGCATTTGGAGCATATTTCAACACGAATATCTTTCTTAGTTGAGCGTGTTTCAATAACTTCGCCACACGCACATTTAATCGTGGCAGGCTCATAATTTGGATGAATACCTTCTCTCAAGAATAGTCACCTCTTTCCAAAAATTCGTACCACACTAGTAACAGCTAGCATGTATGCACTTCTAATAATTAAATATAACATATCCTGCGACGAATTTCAAGTGCTGGAGAGTATTTTTTTAAGGAAAGATGCTATTTCTTCCGATTAGCCTCATATTGGATTATAATAGATGGCAAATTGCCGATGTAAAGAATGAAAATAGTCGTTTATTTGTATAAATTATAAAGTTTTGACTTCTGCGTTTGCATTTATGATTTTATGTGCTATAATTAACTGTGTTTTTAGTAATTATTTTGAGGTGATTATTTTGACTGAAATGCAAAAGTATAATATATGGTTAGAAAAAGCAACTGAAGATGCAGATTTGCAAGAAGAACTCAAAGAGATAAAGGGTAATGACGAAGAAATTTTCGAGCGTTTTTATCGTGAACTTGCATTCGGTACGGGCGGATTGCGTGGTGTACTTGGTGCGGGAACAAATAGGCTGAATATATATACTATTAGGAAGGCAACTCAAGGACTAGCAAACTATATTAATGATAGTTTCAGAGAGCCAGAAATTGCAATTGCTTATGATAGCAGAATAAAATCAGATGTCTTTGCTAAAGAGGCAGCGCAAGTTCTATCTGCTAATGGTATAAAGGTGCATATCTATTCGGAGTTAATGCCAACGCCGATGCTTTCATACGCTGTTCGTGCGCTTAAATGCGATGCTGGTATCGTAGTAACGGCGAGCCACAATCCAGCTAAATACAATGGATATAAAGTCTATGGCAATGACGGTTGCCAAATAACGCTTGAAGCTGCCGAGATCGTCACAAGCCAAATTGAAGAAGTAGACTGCTTTGACGATGTTAAGGTAGCAAATTTTGATGAAATGTTTGATAAGGGGCAGATTACATATATCGGACAGGATATAATTGAATCGTATTATAAAGAGGTTATTGCACAATCAATCAACAAAGATGCTATTGCATCGAGCGGATTAAAGATTGTCTATACACCGCTCAATGGTACGGGGAATAAGCCAGTTCGTGAAATTCTTAGCAGGGTAGGAATTAAAGATATCGTTATCGTACCCGAGCAGGAAATGCCCGACGGCAATTTTACCACTTGCCCATTCCCAAATCCGGAAATTACCGAGGCTCTTCAATTAGGGCTTGAATTATCGTACAAAGAAAAACCCGACCTATTGCTTGCGACAGATCCGGACTGCGATAGAGTGGGAATAGCAGTAAAAGATGGTAACGATTACGTTCTCTTTAGCGGTAACGAAGTTGGCGCACTATTATTTGAATATATTTCAAAGAATCGCAAATTACAAGGAACAATGCCGAAAGATCCGATAGCTGTTAAGACAATTGTGTCCACCGACATTGTTAGCGAGATGGCGCAGGAATACGGGGTAGAACTGCTAAATGTTCTTACCGGATTTAAATTCATCGGTGAACAAATTGGACTCCTGGAAGAGAAGGGCGAGGAAGATCGCTTTATATTCGGATTCGAGGAGAGTTATGGATATCTTGCAGGCACATATGTGCGTGATAAAGACGCAGTAGTTGCATCGATGCTAATATGCGAGATGGCGGCACATTACAGACTCAACAATTCGAGCCTGATTCAGGCACGGGATGAGATGTATAGGAAATACGGTGCATATAATCACCAGCAGGAGAGCTATACCTGTGAGGGCGCATCGGGAATGCAGCGCATGGCGGAAATTATGCAAATGCTAAGCGAGCAATATCCGGACGAGCTAGCAGGACTAAAAATAGTATCGGTAGATGACTATGTTAAATCGCAAACAATTTCGCTACTCACCGGTGAGAAAAAGGCAATCACACTACCTAAATCCGATGTACTATGTTTCAATCTTGAGGGCGGCGCATCACTGATTATTCGCCCATCGGGAACAGAACCAAAAATCAAGATTTACTACACGACTAAAGGAGAAACACTAGAAGAGGCGAATGCGTTACAGAAGAAACTTTCGAGTGAATTCTCACAAATACTAGGATTTTAGTAACTATCTTTTAGGCTATATCAAGCGACAGCAATTAATTGCTGTCGCTTCTTTTTATGTGCAAATCTTGACACTAGTATTACAAAATGGTAAAATGGTGGAAATGCAGAAAGGAGATGTAAAGATGAATTACTTCAGTAAAATTGCGGTAAAGATAACCGCATTGGTCGCAGTGATAATGTTCTTCTTCCCACTATGTTCAGTATCGTGTTCGAACACTGATATAATCGAATTTACCGGGATAGAATTAGCAATGGGAAAGACGATCGACATGCCCGATCTTGGCATTGAAGTTGGTGAAGCTCCCGAAAAATTAGAGGGCAGCCCAATAGTAATTGCGGCGATAGTGCTTGCGGCAATTGCACTAATATGCGCATTGCTATTAGGAGTGTCACGAATCTTTGGTGTGGTGACGGTGGCATCGTCGATTTTATCACTTGCCATAATGATTTTAGTGATGGTCGGGATGCGTAAGAAAGTCACGGAAGAAGTGGGCGAATTCGCCACCATTAAGCTACATATCCCATATTATATACTACTCATTTCTCTAGGGGCGAGCGTCATCATGGGATTCATTTCTGCAGGGTGGCGTGATAGATAGTATAAATTCCGATAAATTTAGTTTTGTAAGGGGGAGTTTTTTACCGGGAGGAAAGATAAAAACCTTTGACTATATACAAAAAAAGTGGTATATTATAGTTGACTAAATTTGCATATGGAGGATTATACTATGAATAATCAGAACAATAGCGATAACCACAAACCATCGTCGCAACCAATGCAAGGGGGGAATTTCCCGAACCAACCACCCCCACCAATGCAAGGGGGGAATTTCCCAAATCAACCGCCCCCACCAATGCAAGGGGGGAGATTCCCAAATCAACCGCCCCCACCAATGCAAGGTGGAGTATATGCCAATCAGTATAATTATAGATATAGCAAGCCTAGAACGCAGTATAATTTCTCCAAATCGCAGATAGTATTTGCATGGTTATCATTGCTGATAGGCTATTTATTTGTTAAATTTCTTATGACGGGGCATATCGGTATTTCCGCCACGATATTCACCATTGTTTTCCTTGCCTTTTCGGTAAGTTATAATGCAGCGAAGGGCATCAACCAAAGTGGCAGAACAGTGATACAATTACTGATCTTAGTTGTATTCAGTGCAGTATTTGCATTAACATCGAATGAAACTATTAAATCCTGGAATATGTTATTTCTATGGATCGCCACACTCTATTGGATCTATACTTCCGCACAAAATAGGGAGAGTGAGCGGATCGATAGGATGGTTTTCTTTGATGTTATTAAGGCAATGTTTGTAATGCCATTTTCAACTTATGGCGCCGCACCGAGCGCAGCATTTAACGGATTTAAGAAAACAAAACTGGGCAGGAAGTTCTGGCTATCACTTTTAGGGCTTGTAATGGCAATACCTGTCACATGGATTGTATCGCTACTACTTGTCAATGCCGACCCGATTTTTAAACAGATATTTGAATACATATTCAATGACTTTTTTAGGAAGATTGTGACCGCATTATTCCAAACAGTGGTCGGCTTACCGTTTGCATTCTATATGTTCGGCGCATTATATGCAAATGGCGAGAAGAAGAACAAAGATGTTATGACGAATGCGGAGAATGAAAATACTATCCGATCATTCAGAATATGCCCGAATACAGTTGCGTATTTTGCAGTTGGCCCATTATGTTTTATGTATTTTCTATATTTTATCTCACAGGCTGCATATTTTCTGTCGGCATTTTCAAATATCGTGCCGCAAAAATATAGCTATGCTCAATATGCAAGACGCGGATTTTTCGAATTATGTATTGTTTGCGTAATAAATATAATAATAATCTTACTAATGGATTTACTAATCGAACGCAAAGACGGTAAAAGGGCAGGCCTTCATAGATTCTACATTGGGTTCATTTCCGTTCTAACACTTGTTATTATAGCGACGGCTTTGCGCAAGATGGCGCTATATATTGGCGAATTCGGACTAACACCGCTTAGAGTATATTCGAGTTGGTTCATAATTCTACTAGGTCTAGTTTTCATAGCAATAACGATTCGCCAATTTGCAGTGAATTTCAACTGGATCGGCATGATTGTAGCTACAACGGTTATAATGTTCGGCATTCTCTGCTTTGGCGATGTAGATGGTAATATAGCAAAATACAACGTCAATATGTATCAGAGTGGAAGAAATGACGAGATTGACATTAATATGATAACATGGAGGTTATCATATTCCGCAGTTGAATATGTTGTTCCCTTATGCGATGATAGTGATCCAGATGTTGCCGAAAGTGCAAAAAGATATATCGACAGGAAAGAAGATCAGATCAGTAGAGATGACGATTGGAGAGGTTTTAATTTTGCAAAATATCGTGCTAAAAAGGCAATTGCTAATTATAGAGAATAATTTTTGAAAATCATCGTATTAGAATTTCCGCTATAAATGTGATAATAGTTATGGGGTAAAAAATGAAAAATGTAAGCGAAGTCGCCAGTAAGTTAAAAGAAAACATAGAAAAAGTAATCGTTGGCAAGAGTGACGAGATAGAACTTGTAATTCTGTCGTTGTTTTGCGGTGGGCATATTCTGCTTGAAGATGTCCCCGGTACGGGGAAAACCACTCTTGCTAGAGCGATCGCAAAGTCGATAGAATTAGATTATAAGCGCATCCAATTCACTCCCGATCTACTGCCGATGGATTTAACCGGGATAAATTACTACAACCAAAAGCAGCAGGAATTCATCTTCCGGAACGGGCCCGTGTTCACCAACATTCTACTTGCCGATGAGATCAATCGTGCGACGCCACGAACACAATCGAGCCTCCTTGAATGTATGCAGGAAGGGCAGGTAAGTATCGACGGTGTCACACACCAGTTAGAGATGCCATTCATAGTAATAGCAACACAGAATCCAATTGAAACACAGGGCACATTCCCATTGCCGGAGGCACAGCTCGATAGATTCTTTATAATGCTATCGCTTGGCTATCCTCATGCGAA
Organism: Clostridiales bacterium; assembly: GCA_012799315.1. Taxonomy (GTDB): domain Bacteria; phylum Bacillota; class Clostridia; order Oscillospirales; family Ruminococcaceae; genus JAAZLM01. Next base: position 7,191 of record JAAZLM010000142.1, read on the forward strand.
TGACGAGAAAGATCTTCTTTCAAGAATTGAGGGGAGTCACCCCATCGACAGTATTACAAGTGTAATAAGTAAACAGGAATTGCTAGACGTACAGGATCAAGTTAAAAAAGTGCTGGTGAGCGATGCAGTGCGACAATACATCGTCGATATTGTCAATGCAACACGAGAACACAGCAGTATCCGCCTCGGAGCAAGTCCTAGAGGGAGTATTGCCCTAATGCAAGCATCTCAAGGGCTAGCGGCAATTAACGGGCGGGAATTCGTTCTGCCCGATGATGTTAAGAAGATGAGTGCGAATGTTCTAGCTCACAGGATTATATGCAGCGGATTTTCTTCTAGTCAACAAAAGGACAATTCTGCCGATATTATTGCAGATATACTAGATACCGTACCGGCACCGATTTAGGCGATTATTATGATAGTAATTGCAGTAGTTATTATCCTGATTATGATATCACTGGCGGAGGTTTTCCTATATCGTAAAAAGGGATTCGATAGAATTGAATATAAGCTATCTTTAAGCAGTGATGAAGTCAATGAGGGCGATGAAATTGAAATTATTGAGGAAATTTCTAACGGCAAGTTTCTGCCGATACCGTGGCTCAAGACGGAGATAGTCACTTCAAGATGGCTGGATTTTGCTGGGGCAAATGCGCAAATCACAAACGATTCTCGCTATGTGCCTAGCTTTTTTGCGCTTAGTGGGCATGAGAAGATTATCCGCAGATGGCACGTAAAATGCATTCGCAGGGGAGTATATCGACTCGATAAAATTAATTTAATAACATCGGACTTGTTCGGCATCGTCATACAGTCAAAGCTAGCGCCCGCCAATGAAGAAGTTATCGTATTGCCGACACCGATTCGCCTAGATGATTATATTATGTCACCGCAAATGCTAGGTGGTGAAATGGTGGTCCGCCGCCATATTATTGAAGATGTCTTTGAGCCGATCGGCATTCGTGAATATGTAGATGGCGATAGCATGGGGAAAATTCATTGGAAGGCGACCGCAAGCCATGGCGAACTAATGACTATCAGGAATGAATATAATGTGGAAAACAGTATCACAATCATCATGAATATGGAGATGGGGGAATATAGCATCTCATCGGCACGTGGCATTAAATTGCTGGAGCTTAGCATCAAATGTTCTGCTGCACTTTTTCAAAAAGCGCACAGAATGGTGATACCGTTCTGCCTGATTGCGAATACTAATATCGATGGCGAAGACGGTGGAATCTCATCACCGCTTAGCACGGGGAGAGAGCATTATAATAACTTAATGCGCACACTTGCCAAGATAGAGCCGAATTCGACAGGTCGATTCGGCACATTCCTAAAAAGGGAATCCAGATCCATTAATACTAGTGAGATTGCGATTATTACTGCATATGTAGATGATGATATAATCGACTTTGTTCGGTTTAAGAATAGGAGTGGCATCAGGGTGACAATATTCCTGACGGCATTAATCGATGGCGATATTCCGCACGATATACCGATAATCAACATCGCCGATCGAATTGATGAGCGGGGTGATGAAATTGGCTAGGATATTGAAGCAGATTTCCATACTCGCATTATTATCACTGAACCTACCTCTCATTGTTTTCTTTGAAACTATAAGATTTGGTCGGCTCAGCCCAGTCCGATTAACAGCATATATATTAGTTATTATAGCCTCAACTTTATTAGCGCTGATAATGCAAAAACTACTATCTAAAGCCGATGGAATATCCACCGCCAAACGTAGAATTATCCTAGGAGTGGGGATGCTTGCGCTTTTGGTAATATCAGCATTTGCATTGCAGCAATTCGGCGCATTGTTCATTATTACAATGCTGATGGTATCATCATATTCATTCATCACTATTTCATGGAGCTATCGACTAGGCTATGGTGATATATTATCGAAGAAAATGCTGATTGTATTCCTAATCACCAATGTTTTCGGACTGATTATTTCAAGGATAATCGGCGCAAACAGCTTAAATGCATTGGGAATAATTGTGATGTTAATCGAGATAGCAATTGTCGCACTTGCATATGCAGTTGTATCGAATCAGCAGAATATCGATTTCCAATTAAGACGCAGAAAAAACACAGATGAACAATTGCCGCCACGGGTAAGGCATTTTAATTTAACTTTAGTTCTAGTAATGATAATAATTGCAATATTTAGCATTGCCCTATCGCCGATCATCGTCTTTGCAATGCGTGGCATAATAAATTTAGCGATTTTAGGACTGCGCTCACTACTTTCCCTATTTATTGATACGGGCGATAGCGGCGAAATTGGGCAGGGGAACCAATTGCCACCGGGGCAGGGGAATATTGATATATGGCAGAATCCAATTATATATCTGCTAGAATTCCTAGCTGTTGTAGGGATTGCATATCTTGTAATAAAATTTAGAAAGCAAATTCTAAATAAAATTGCTTTAGGATTTAAGAAGATAATTGCATTTATAAGTGATATTTTGAATCGCCAGTTGAAAGAGCAGGATAGCATCAATAATAGATATTACTATGACGAAACAATAAAGATTCAAAGAAGCGAAATAAGCAATATCCGTGAGCAGAACGAACTAAGAATATGGCGAAGGAAATATCGCAAATATAAAAAAAGCAGCGATAATGAGGATAAGTATCGCATTGGCTATCGGCTTATTCGGGATTACCATATGATTTTATCGAGGACATGGAGCGATTCCAATGGAATTAAAGCCTCCGACACTCCGTACGAAGGATTGGCGAAGTTGAGCCGATCGCCGGAATATGATGCATTCGCCGATATTACCGATGGCTATAGCTATCTCCATTATGGCGGAATTCCCCCCACTGATGAGGACATCATAAATATGAATAGGTATCTTCATCTTGCATACAGAAATAAAATTTGATCATAAAATTTTCAACCCCCACCAATTAAGGCGGGGGTTGAAAACTGCTAGAAAATAGCACATAACATTAGCAATACCGTGCCGGGGATACCAAGAGTAAGAGCTACAACTGCGGTGAATAGATTAATCTGGACTGTCAGCCCTAGCAACGCACCAATGTAGCTAATTGCAAATAATGATGCTGCACCGCTGAACATACCGGTTAGAGCACGTCGAATCGGATTTTCACTTCTTCCGTAATGAAATAACATCACAATACCTGAGATAGCGCAAATTGCAATAAGAATATAGCCCCACATTAAATGTCACACCCTTAATTTTTGTATGGTTCACGACATACACCAATTGATTTTGCTTGTCGGAGGAGATATCTATACCTTGCCTTGAGCGCCATCCCCTCATATACAATCGCCTCAATTAAATCGGCATCACTAATTAGATTAAAGCTTTCTTCATTTCTTTTGATTTTATCGCATATAAGCCGCAATGCCTCGGATATTTCTCGTCCTTTTTCATCTTGAGCATCGCATTCTTTATGCCTTACCGCAGTGGCAAATTCACGAACTTTACCTTTTACGATACCTTCCATATAAGTTTCCTCCTTCGCACACCTTACCATATTTTATGTGTTAATTATGGGCGATTATTCATGATATTATACATCTTATCCATTATATGCAAGATTAATTGATGTTGTTTATGATTATACTAACTAATGATAGCGCAAAGATATGTGGTATTAAAGTTTTTGCAAGGAGGATGAAGATGGAACATTGTAAATATGTATATGAAAGATATTGCCCAAATATTGGGGATAATGTAATAGTGGAAGAAACAGTGGATAATAAGGGCTTGATAAATGCCGTTTGCTGCAATCAAGATAAATGTATAGAGGAATCGGGCGGCTGTCAGAATGAAGCATTTTCCAGCCAACAATAAGAACGAAATTTACCATATTATATTAGTATATTCAGTTTTAATATATATATGCGTTTGCAATCCGATGATAATGATGATATAA